>CAKTDK010000031.1 GCA_934541205.1 uncultured Eubacteriales bacterium | reverse complement strand
CGTATATTCCGATTATGAAAAAATGACGCATTATTGTAATCTTTTGGAAGAATATAAAGACAGATTGAATAAGGCGTCGGATATATGGCTTTCTCTTTCCGAAGAGTTTGAAATGTAATAAGACAGAGGGTATGGAGATATGGATGAAAATTTAGATTTGTTGCAACAAAAACAGCATGAAAAAATGACAAAAGCCCCTGTGGGCAAGCTGCTTTTAAAGCTTTCTGTACCTACCATTATAAGTATGATGGTAACTTCCGTATATAATATGGCGGATACATATTTTGTTTCTCAGCTTGGTACTTCAGCCGCAGGCGCTGTAGGAATTGTATTTTCTCTTATGGCGATAATTCAGGCGGTGGGATTTACTCTCGGTATGGGGGCCGGAAGTATAAATTCAAGACTTTTGGGTCAAAAAGAATATAAAAAAGCTAATGAGACCGGATCCACAGCATTTTTTACCGCGCTTTTTTTCGGAATTTTATTATCTGTTTTCGGACTTGTTTTTATTGACGATCTTATGATACTTTTAGGCTCTACAAAAACAATACTTCCTTTTGCAAAAGATTATGCTATGTATATACTTTTGGGTGCGCCTATGATGTGCGCGTCTTTTGTTATGAATAATCTTTTAAGATGCCAGGGAAAGGCAGTTTTATCTATGATAGGATTGGGATGCGGAGGAATTATAAATATTTTTCTTGATCCTATTTTTATTTACGTTTTTAAACTTGGCATAAAAGGAGCAGCGATAGCTACTTTAATAAGTCAGGCCATAAGCTTTTTAATACTTCTTTTTATGTATATTTCAAAAAGGAGTATTATAAGCATAAACATAAAAAATATTTCAAGAAAGTTCAGCGTATATATAAATATTATAAAAACAGGCTTACCGTCTTTTTGCAGACAGGGCCTTGCAAGTATTTCAACGGTAGCACTTAATGTCAATGCCGCGGTATACGGAGACGCTGCTGTAGCTGCTATGTCTATTGTGGGAAGAGTTTTTATGTTTATTGTTTCAGTTATGATAGGTTTTGGCCAGGGGTATCAGCCGGTTGTTGGATATAATTACGGTGCGGGAGAATTTAAAAGAGTAAAGAAAGCTTTTAATTTTTCTTTTAAAATTGGATTTATTGTTCTTACAACTTTAGGTATTATAGGATTTATATTTGCGCCGCAGATAATCGGAGCGTTCAGAGCAGATGATGCTGAAGTTATAAAGATAGGAGCTTTGGCATTTCGAGCTCAGTGTATTGCTCTTCCTTTGCAGCCTATGATAGTTTTATGCAATATGACTTTTCAAGTGATTGGAATGTCTTGGCAGGCTACGTTCCTTTCTTCGGCAAGGCAGGGAATATTCTTTGTTCCTCTGATTATGATACTTCCCTTATTTTTAGGTGTTTTCGGAATACAGATAACACAGTGTATTGCCGACGTTCTTACTTTTTTATTTTCTGTTATATTTTTTATATCGTTTATGAGAAAATTAAATGATAAAATAGCGGTCGCTGAAAAGTCTTTATAGAAAACTGTTTTTTTATTTAGGAAAGTATGTTAAAATATAATTGGATTTAAACAAAAACAAGCTTAAGGAGGAGCAGTATGGAATTTATAACTTCAGTCTGGCAGTATATAATTGCTTTTTTTGATACCATTCATTTGAAAGATATGCTGGATATTGCCATAGTTGCTTATCTTATATATAAACTTACAAAGATTATAAGAGAAACAAGGGCTCAGCAGCTTATTAAAGGCGTTTTGTTTTTTATCGTATTATTATGGATATCTGATTGGGTTCAGCTTGAAACTTTGAATTATATTTTGCGTTATACAATTCAATACGGATTTTTTGTTGTTCTTGTTGTATTTCAGCCTGAACTTAGAAGAACCCTTGATAAGGTGGGACGGACAAGGCTTGGAAAATTTAATATATTTAAATTTTCGGGTGAAGATGATACTAAACAAACAATAGATACTATAGACGCGGTTATTTCAAGCTGTAAATATTTTTCTGAGACAAAAACCGGAGCGTTAATAGCGTTTGAAAGGCAGACTAAGCTCGGAGATATAATTAAGACGGGAACGATAATTGACAGCGAGCCTTCGATGCAGATGATATGCAACGTATTTTTCCCTAATTCTCCTTTGCATGATGGAGCTATGATAATAAGAAATAACAGGCTTTATGCGGCGGGATGTTTTCTGCCTCTTTCGGAAAATCAGAATATAAGTCTTCAGCTTGGTACGAGACATAGAGCAGGTCTCGGGCTTTCTGAAAATTCGGACAGTATTGTTATAATCGTTTCTGAAGAAACCGGAAAAATATCATTGGCGACAGACGGAGTTTTAAAAAGAAATTTGACGGTTGAATCTTTAAAGGCCGCGCTTCCCAAGTATTTGATAACGGAAACTGAGGAAGAAGAAAAAAACAAAAAGAAAAAAATCAGATGGGGTGTGAAAGAAAAATGAAAAAATTTTTAGCCTCACTTAAAAAGGCCGGAAAAAGCAATATTTTTTTATTTATATTATCAATATTAATTTCTTTCGGACTTTGGTTTTTTGTCACCACCACTCAAAATTCTGAGATACAGCAAACTTTTTCTGCTATTGAAGTAGATACTTCTATCACAGATTCTGTTCCTGAAAACGAAGGACTTATGCTTACCTCAAATAAAAAGCATTATGTGAATATTACTGTAACTGGCAAAAGACAGGAGCTTATGAAGCTTTCTACAATGAAATCTGAAATTAAAGCCGTTGCCGACTACAGTGCGGTTAACAAGGAGGGAACATACAGTATTCCCGTTGACGTAAGTTTTCCCGTAGAGGGAGTGGCTTTATCAAACGATAGGCCTAAAATAAGTGTTGAATTTGATAAAAAGGATACTCAGCAGATACCTGTAAAGGTTGTAACTACTGGAACTATAAGTGACGACTTCTTTATAAGCAATGAAGAAATAACCGTATCTCCCTTATATATAGAAATAACAGGACCTGCCACAATACTTAATAAAATAATGTCAGCAAGATGCGTTATTGATGTTACGGATCAGAAAGAAACAATATCTGCAAGTGCAAAATATACTTTTGTATCTGTAAGCGATGAGGAAATAAGCAATCCTGTTATTACAGTGGATTATGACAAAGTAGACGTAAAAATTCCTGTTTATAAGTATAAAACTGTTCCGCTGGCTGTAAATTTGGTAAACAGCTCGGGAGGAAATGATTCTAAATTTGCTCTTGTTACAATAAATCCCTCTGAGATAAAGGTTGCGGGAAGCGAATCTCAGCTTGCAAATTTAAATCAGATACTTCTTGACGTTATAGATATGTCTACAATACCCGATGTGGCTACCTTTGAGATGAATGTTACTTTGGCAAACGAGCTTATTAATGTTGAAAAGGTACAAAAGGTATCGGTTAAGGTTGAAAACAAGAATGTGGTTACAAAAAGCTTTGAAGTAAATACTTTTAATATAATAAATCCGCCTTCGGGTCAAAATTGCCGTGTTGAAACGGAAAGTCTTACGGTAAATGTAAGAGGCACTCAGGAATATATAGATAAATTAAACAGCGGTAATATTTCCGTTACGGTAGATTTAAAAGGCAAAGAACTTGTCAGAGGTAAAAACCAGGTATCCGTTTCTATAAAATATCCTGATAATTATTTAGTGGGAACGGTTGGAAAATATAATGTTATCGTTGACGCAGAATAAATTATGATAGTTATAAATAATATAAAAAAGCCTATAGATGTTACAAATGAAGAAGTTATTGACGATATAAAAAAGAAATATCGTTATAACGGTATTGATAAAATTTTTATCAAAAAGAAATCTCTTGACGCAAGAGGAAAAAATTTTTCCTATGTTTATTCTGTAGGTATTATACTGGATGATGAAAAAGGTTTTGTAAAAAAATACCCTTTGAAAAATATTACTTTTTATGAAAATAAAAAAAGGGTATTGATACAAGGAGATAAAAAATTAAAAAACAGACCTGTAATAGTCGGGTTTGGTCCAGCGGGAATGTTCTGCGCCTATGAACTTGCAAAAAATGGATATAAGCCTTTGATTATTGAACGCGGGGGAAAAATCTCCGAAAGAGACAATGCCGTAAATGAGTTTTGGAAAAAAGGAATTTTAAATCCCGAAAACAATGTGCAATTCGGAGAAGGCGGCGCCGGAACATATTCAGACGGAAAACTTACTACAAGAATAAACGATTCTTTATGTAATTATGTTCTTGAAACGCTTTATTCTTTCGGAGCTCCTGAAGAAATATTATATAAATCAAAACCTCATATTGGAACAGATCTTTTAAAAGATATTGTTGTAAAAATGAGAGAATATATAATTTCAAAAGGTGGTAAGTTTTTATTTAATACAAAATTTTGTGATTTTGATATAAAAGACGAAATGATTACGAAAATTAAAACCTCTGCCGGAAGTATTGAAGGTTCCGTATTGGTGCTTGCAGTAGGGCACAGTGCAAGAGATTTATATAAAACTCTTTTTGATAAAAAAATAAGTATGACTTCCAAAACATTTTCTGTGGGATTTCGGATAGAACATTTGCAGGAAGACGTAAATAAATCGTTGTACGGAGATTTTTATGATAATAAAAACCTTCCAAAAGGTGAATATCAGCTTTCTTACAGGGAGAACGGTAGAGGAGTATATACCTTTTGTATGTGTCCCGGAGGAACGGTAGTTGCGGCGGCTTCTGAAGAAAATACTGTTGTTGTAAACGGAATGAGCAATTTTTTACGTGACGGAAAAAATGCAAACAGCGCAGTTGTGGTAAATGTTGATTCTTCAATATTCGGAAAAAATCCGCTTGACGGAATGAAGTTTCAGCAAAGACTTGAACGGAAAGCTTTTATTGCCGGAAGAAAAAGCTACAGCGCTCCCTGTCAACTTACCGGAGATTTTTTAAACGGCGCAGTCTCTTCCGGTTTTGGAAAGGTAAAGCCCAGTTATACCGGAAATACGATGTTTTCCGATTTTAATGAAATTTTTTCTTCTGATATATGCTTAATGCTGAAAAAAGGATTAAATGAGTTTTCTTATAAAATGGAGTGTTTCGGGCAAAAAGACGCGGTTTTGACAGGAGTGGAAACCAGAACTTCGGCGCCTTTAAGAATTTTAAGAAATGAAGATATGGAAAGTATTGATATAAAGGATTTATATCCTTGCGGAGAAGGAGCAGGATATGCCGGAGGAATAGTAAGCGCTGCGGTTGACGGTATAAAGGTATCGGAAAAAATAATTTCAAAGTATTCAAATGCTGAATTATAAAGGATATAAAAAATGACGACATTAGGTAAAGTAAAAGAAATAAACGGAAATACGGCTACGATTGAAGTTTTTAAAGAATCTGCCTGCACAGGAAAATGTGAAGACTGCGCAGGATGCAAAGTATCCTCCGTTACTGCAAAAGCAGAAAATAAAGCAAAAGCAAAATCGGGTGATATAGTTGAAGTATATGCTTCTACAAAAAAGGTAATGGGCCTTGCGGTTACAGTCTATCTTATTCCCGTAATAATTTTGATTTTTTCCGCTGTTATATTTTCTTTTTCGGGAAACAGTCTTTTAAAAGGGATTTTGATATTGATATTGATAAGTTTATATATTTGTTTTATAATATATGAAAACAGAAAATATAAAAATAATACGCAGAATACCGTAATCAGAATAGTAAAATCTTTTGAAGAAATAAACGGTAAATAGAAAAGGAGAATTTTGATAATGACAAGAGATGAAATAATTGATATTTTAAAAGAAGCTGAAGTTTTGCTTGAAGGCCATTTTCTTCTTACTTCGGGAAGACACAGCGCAAAATATCTTCAGTGTGCAAAAATATTTAGAAATACAAAATACGCCGAGCCTTTATGCAAAGAGCTTGCAGACAAATATAAAGATAAGGGTGTAGAAATAGTTATAGGTCCTGCTATGGGAGCTGTACAAATGGCTTATGAGGTTTCAAGACATTTAAAATGTGAAAATTTCTTTACCGAGCGTGAAGATGGCAAAATGACATTAAGAAGAGGTTTTTCCATAAAAGAAGGACAGAAAGTACTTCTTGTTGAGGATGTTGTAACTACAGGAGGGTCTATTAAAGAGGTTCTTGAACTTGTAAAAGGTATGGGAGCAGACGTTGTAGGCATAGGCTGTATAGTAGACAGAACAGGCGGAAAAATAGATTTTGGAGTTCCTTTTGACGCTGTTTTGTCAATGGAAGTAGAGTCTTATGAAAGAGAAAATTGTCCTATTTGTCAGAAGGACGTTCCTTTGGTTAAACCGGGAAGCCGAAAAATAAAATGATTTGAGGTAGGTTTTGATGCACAACGGACATAGACAAAGATTGAAAAGACGGTTTTTGGAACAAGATCTGGACGGTTTTGATAAACATAATATTCTTGAATTATTATTGTTTTTTGGAATACCTCAAAAAGATACAAATGAAATCGCTCATAATCTTATAGATACTTTCGGAAGCTTGTCCGCTGTGTTTGACGCTCCTTATTCTCAGCTTACAAAAGTACCCGGAGTAGGCGATAACGTAGCTACGCTTATAAAGCTTATACCGTCTTTAGCAAGAGTATATATGACAGATAAATACAAATATAAGTTATTTATTACAAGCAGCGATTTGGGCAATTACATATTGCCGAGATTTGTGGGTATAAATGAAGAACGGGTGTTTGTTATGTATCTTGATATAAAAAATAACCTGCTTGGATCTGAATTTGCTGCAAAAGGAAGTTTAACCAATGTTTCTATGGATTTTAGAAAAATAATCGACGGAGTTTTAAAATATAATGCAGTAAATGTAGTTATAGCTCATAATCATCCAGGTGGAATTGCTCTTCCGTCTACAGATGATATAAATTCTACAAGGGCTTTATCCGACGCTTTAAGGCTTGTTAATGCAAAGCTTTATGACCATCTCGTTGTTTCAGATAATGAATTTGTATCTTTTAAAGACAGCAATATAGCATTTTAAAAAAATATTGATATTTTTATGTAAAAGTGGTATATTATATATAGTCTGAGCTGGACGATTTTTTCGAACAGCAAAGATTAACAAAAAGGTGATTGTTCTGATATGTAAGGTGTTTCCTGACAGCAAGGCGTCTAAAATACTTTGTAAAACCATATCTCTGCATCTTTTTGCAGAGATATTTTTTATAAAAATTTTTTCGGAGGGAAAAATGGAAAACAGAATTGCTTTAATAGGTATAATTGTAGAGGATTTGTCAGTTACAGATAAAATCAATGAACTTTTACATGAATACGGTAATTTTATAATAGGAAGAATGGGTCTTCCTCACAGGGGAAGAAATATTTCTATTATAAGCGTCGTGCTTGATGCACCAAATGATGTTATTTCGACTTTATCGGGAAAACTTGGCATGATAAAAGGAATAAGTATCAGAACGGTATATTCAAAAACTAAAGATAAGGAGTAATTAATAATGTATAACAGTAAATCGAAAATCGCAGAGGAATTTATAGATGACAGCGAAATAAGAAAAACAATGGAATATGCAAAGGAAAATAAAAATAACAAAGAGCTTATTTTGTCAATAATTTCAAAAGCGGAAAATATGAAGGGACTTACTTACAAAGAAGCGGCTTTGTTGCTTGAAAGTGAGTTTGAAGACATTAATGAAATGATATTTCAGCTTGCAAAAAAAATAAAGAAAAAAATATACGGCAATAGAATAGTAATGTTTGCGCCTTTATATTTGTCAAACTATTGTGTAAACGGATGTACTTATTGTCCTTATCATTATAAAAATAAAAATATCTGCAGAAAAAAGCTTTCTCAGGAAGAAATAAAAAAAGAGGTTATTGCGCTGCAGGATATGGGACATAAAAGGCTTGCGCTTGAAACGGGAGAAGACCCTGTAAATAATCCTATTGAATACGTGCTTGAGAGTATAAAAACTATTTACAGTATAAAACATAAAAACGGCGCTATAAGGCGTGTTAACGTAAATATTGCGGCTACCACTGTTGAAAATTACAAAAAGCTTAAAGAAGCGGGAATAGGAACATATATACTTTTCCAGGAAACATATAATAAAAAAGTATACGAAAGCCTTCATCCGACAGGACCGAAAAGCAACTATGCTTATCATACCGAAGCTATGGACAGAGCTATGGAAGGCGGTATAGATGATGTGGGAATGGGAGTTTTATTCGGACTTTGCGGTTATAAATATGATTTTATAGGTCTTTTGATGCATGCAAAACATCTTGAAGATGTTTTTGGAGTAGGACCTCATACTTTGAGCGTTCCTAGAATAAGACCTGCCGATGATATAGATTTAAAGGATTTTCCGGATGCTGTTACCGACGATGTATTTAAAAAGATTGTTGCAATTTTAAGAATTGCCGTTCCGTATACTGGTATAATAATTTCTACACGCGAGTCCCAAAAATCAAGGCAGGAGGTTTTGGAGCTTGGAGTTTCTCAGATAAGCGGTGCGTCAAGAACTAGTGTAGGCGGTTATGCCGAAGAGGAAACAGAAGAAGAAAACTCTGCTCAATTTGATATAAGCGATAACAGAACACTTGACGAAGTTGTAAACTGGCTTTTGGAGCTTGGGTATATTCCCAGCTTTTGTACTGCTTGTTACAGGGAGGGAAGAACAGGTGACAGATTTATGGCTTTTGCTAAAAGCGGAGACATTTCCATGTCATGTCAGCCAAATGCAATTATGACGTTAAAAGAATATCTTGATGATTATGCAAGCGAAAAAACCAAAATAAACGGCGAAAAGATAATCGCACAGGAAATGGAACATCTTTTAAATAAAAATATAAAAGATACAGTAGCTCAAAGATTGAAAGAAATAGATTTGGGAAAACGCGACTTCAGATTTTAATTGAGAGGAGCTGTCTTTATGGCTTTTGAAATCACTCCAAATTCAAACAGGCTGCATATCGCTATTTTCGGACGCAGAAATGCAGGCAAATCTTCTGTTATAAATGCATTGACAGGACAGGAGGTATCTCTTGTTTCTGATGTTCTGGGAACTACTACAGACCCCGTTTTTAAGCCTATGGAGGTGCATCCAATAGGGCCGTGTGTTTTTATTGATACAGCCGGTATAGACGATGTGGGAAATTTGGGGGAAATGAGAATAGAAAAGACAAGAAAAGTAATAGATAAAACCGATGTTGCTCTGCTTGTTTTTTCTGATGAAGATATTTCCTATGAAAAAAAGTGGGCGGATTTATTAAAGAAAAACAATATTCCTACTGTATTGGTACTTAATAAAATTGATGAAAAATCAAATTATAAAGAGCTCGTCCATAATATTGAAAAAATATACGGAAAAACGCCCGTATGTATAAGCGCGAAAAATAAAACCAATATTTCTGAACTGATAAAGGAAATCGCAAATAACATACCTGATGATTTTGAAAAAGATTCGATAACTGGAAATCTTGTCAAAGAGGACGACGTAGTACTTCTTGTAATGCCACAGGATATTCAGGCACCTAAAGGAAGGCTTATACTTCCTCAGGTACAGACTATCAGAGATCTTCTTGACAATAAGTGCATGGTTTTAAGCGTGACAACAGATAAATTTGTAAAATCATTATCGTTTTTAAAAAAAGCTCCCGATTTGATAATAACGGATTCTCAAGTATTTGATTTTGTATATAAAAACAAGCCTGAGGAAAGCAGACTTACATCGTTTTCAGTATTATTTGCTTCTTATAAAGGAGATATTGACCAATATGTAAAAGGGGCTTTATACATTGAAAAGCTTAGTGAAAACTCAAAGGTTTTGATTGCGGAATCTTGTACTCATAAGCCTTTAAAGGAGGATATAGGAAGAGTAAAAATTCCTGCAATGCTGAGAAAAAAATTCGGTGAAAAAATAAAAATAGATATAAAATCGGGAAATGATTTTCCTGAGGATTTATCCTGTTATGATTTGATAATTCAATGCGGAGGCTGTATGTTTAACAGAAAGCATATACTTTCCAGAATTGAAAAGGCAGCGGCTCAAAATGTTCCTATTACAAATTACGGAATATTTATTGCAAAGATAAATAATATACTGGATAAAATAGATTTAAATTAAAAAACAGAACCTGCTGAAACCTCATTTTCAGCAGGTTCTGTTTTTATGATTTGCTGTATTTACAATATTTATTTAAATGCTTATACTTTCGTAATAACGGTAATTAGAAAAAAGTTAAGTATAATTAATTTAGGCAAATATACTTTAAATGGTGTTTTATAGTATAACGTCCGATTGATTAGTTGACCAAATAAATAAAATTTGATATACTGAATAAGAATAATTGACATACTTTAAAACATTTATTTAAGGGTGCAAGATGAATAATATAAAGGTATCTGAATATTTTAATTCCATATTGGATAATTCTGATGATTATTTATTATCTGTTTTTACAAACGCACAAGTTAAGGAACTTCGCCGCCGTGTTGATTTGTTAATTAATGATAATAGTAACAATAATATAGAGTTTTATATACCAAAATGGATTCAATGTTATATAGAATTTGTAAAAGAAGTTTATCAAAGCAGTACGTCATCTATAGATAAAAAATTAGTTGACTTTATTAATAAAAATGACGATGGCGTTAAAGTAGTATGGGGAGATTGTTTAAAAGTTTTAAAAAGCTTATCGTCAGAGTCTATTGGACTTATGGTTACTTCTCCCCCGTATTATAATGCGAGGGAGTATTCTCATTGGGAAAATTTAAATGCTTATTTAGAAGATATGAGAAAAATTATTAGAGAATCATACAGAGTTTTGGACAATCATCGGGTATTTGTTTTTAATGTGGGAGATATTTACGACAATGATAATTTAAGTACGACTTCTGTATGGGGAAAAAGAAGAATTCCTTTAGGCGCATATTTTATTAAAATATTTGAAGAAGAGGGTTTTACGTTTGTTGATGATTTTATATGGGACAAAGGTGAAGTTCAAAGTCAAAGACAGAAGAATGGGAACAAGCCTTATCCATTTTATCAATATCCATTAAATTGTTACGAACATATATTGATTTTTCATAAACATAGAAATGACCCTATAAGATATCCTTGTCCAGTTTGCGGTTCGCTTCAGGTAAACGGAAATGCGTATTCTGAAATAGGCGTAAAAAGCTGGGAATGTAAAAATCAGAAATGTTTTAAAAGAAGCAAATCAAATAGGGGAAAAAGGTTTTCTCTAAAGTCGATTATAACTCAGAGTCGGCAAAAAGAAGAACTAAAAATACCTGAGGAATTAATTTTAAAATGGAGAAAAGATATAATCAAAATTAATCCGGTAATAAAAATAAATTCAAAAGGTGAAAATATTCTTGGTCATACTGCTCCTTTCCCAATTGAAATACCTGAATTTGCAGTACAATTATATTCTTATCCAGGTGAAATTGTTTTAGATCCTTTTGCAGGCAGTTTTACTTCTGTTATTGCGGCTAATAAACTTGGAAGAATAGGTTTAGGAATAGAATTAAATAAAGAAATGTTTGCAGAAAGCAGTCGGAATAATTTGACAAAACATTTAAAGAATAAAAAAATATCGGAGTACGATTATGAGTAATGATTTTGAAGCGAAAAAACTTGTAATAGGTTTATATGGTGAAATGCAGCTTTCTATGTTATTGCATGATTTAGGTTGGCAGGTTCATCGCGCTTATATTGACGAAGGAATAGATTTCACTATAACAAAATACTGGTGTTCTAAATGTAAAAAATACAGCAATCAATTAATTAGATATACTTTGGCAGGTAGAGGAGTTAAAAAATGCGTTACTAATTTATGTGAAAATTGTAAAGATACTGAACTGGAAATTGTTTCAAGATATTTACAAGTTAAGACGTCGGAAGGCGTAGCTACTAAAGATCCTAATATTAGAAAATTTAGTTTTCATCCTAAAATTAGATATGATATGGGAAAAAACGTGTTTTATGTATGGATTGCAGTATTTCCAGAAGAAGAAAATCGAATTTGTCATTTTTATATTTTTAATACAAAAGACGTAAAAAAATTTGATAATATCAATTTGCCTACATATCAGATTACAGATAATCAAAAGACAACGCTTATTATTAATAAAAATGGCGTTGTATTAAATAAAGGCAAGCAGTATGATTATTCTTGTTTTAATAATGAATTTTATAAAAATGTAAAAGTTTTAGAGTGATTTTTATGAGTATAAAATAATATTGGGCAGTTTTAATTATACATTTGTCTGATATTCAACGAATTTATGAAACGCTGCGTTTTTTGAACGCTAAACCATTGTCTTCAATAAAATATTTTGATTTAATGATTGTAAGAAAGTTATCTGAGTTATTGAATGGTTTAGAGAATATGAATTGGTAATTTATATAAAATTTTATTTCAATATTTTAAAACGGATGGTTTATCTATCCATATTTTATTGGTCAAAACTGCAAAACTTGGGTGTACTTTTTTGATGAATCAAAGCCTCCTGTAAGTCATCCATATATATTTAAAAAAGAAGAGATTAATAAATTAATATCTAAGGATTGTTGGATAACCAGAAAATTTGATATAGATGTTGACAGCCAAATTTTTGATATGTTTGATAGTTATACTGATAAATCCTGCATCGCTTAGTATTGTTTTTGTAAGTGCTTTTAAAACCTCGTTTTTAAAATGAGGTTTTTTATGTTATATTAAAGCCGTATAATATTTTAAGAGGGAAAATTTTATGAATATTGAAAAATGGTTTTATAAAAATACGGACAGCTTAAAAGGCAAGATTGCCGCCGTTACAGGAGCCACAGGCGGAATAGGACGGGAATTATGCTTTTATTTGGCAAAGCTCGGCGCGTCGATTATACTTTTAAGCCGAAATACCGAGAAGACATTTGATTTAGAAAAATCTTTAAAAATTCACTTTCCTGATGTTAAAATAAAGCATATATATTTGAATCTTGAGGATTTTTCTTCAGTTAAAAAGGCTTGTGAAGAATTAAAAAATTTTGAAATTGATTTTCTTATTCATAATGCGGGTGTATATAATATACCAAGGCATAAATGCAGTACAGGCTATGATAACGTATTTCAGACAAATTTTATCTCTCCTTATTATATGACTAAAGAGCTTCTTCCAGGCATTAGAGAGAAAGTTGCAGTAGTAGGAAGTATTGCTCATAATTATTCAAAAATTGATGTTGGCGATATTGATTTTTCAAAACGAAAAAGTTCTGCTAAGGTATACGGCAATTCAAAACGATTTTTAATGTTTTCTATGTATGAGCTTTTTTTAAAAAAGGAAAAACCTTTATTGTCAATAGTACATCCGGGCATAACTTTTACAAATATAACTAATCATTATCCCAAATTTATATTTGCAGTTATAAAAAATCCTATGAAGATAATTTTTATGAAACCTAAGAAAGCTTGTTTAAGTATTATACAAGGTTTATTTGAACATTGCGAATATCATACTTGGACAGGACCCAAGGTTTTTAATATTTGGGGAATCCCGAAAAAGAAAAAACTTTATACTTGCTCGGTTTCAGAAAGTAAAAAGATATATGAAATTGCTGAAAAAATTTATTGTAATTTAAAAAAATATGATATTTATTAAAGAGTATATAAGGAGATAAAAAGCTATGAAAAAAGAAAGGCTTATGGGACCTGATATAGTCAGAAGTTTTGCTATATTATTTGTAATATTGATTCATTCGACGCAGATATTCGGCGTTACTGGGATATTTTTGAAGGATATAAAAGGATATGCTTCAATTTTTATTAGATGCTTTGCGCTTATCTGCGTCCCGCTGTTTTTGATTTTAACGGGTTATTTTCAATGCACAAAAAAACTTTCAAAAAATTTTTATAAAGGAATAATTCCGGTTTTAATAAGCTATATTTTTATATCAATCGTAACTCTTTTTTATTTACCTTTAGATAAAAGACCAACTTTTTTCGGCAGTATAAAGGAAATACTTAATTTTACTGCAAATCCTTATTCATGGTATGTAGAGATGTATATCGGTTTATTTCTTCTGATACCTTTTTTAAATATAATGTATAACGGTTTAAAAAGCAAAAAACAAAAACTTATACTTATATGTACGTTGATATTTATTACTGGAATATCTGATTTCTTTTTATTTTTTGGGAAAAATGAAGAAAATCTGTTTACTTCTTTTAAATACTGGAAAAATTTTTATCCTGTAAGCTATTATTTTATTGGGTGTTTTATAAGGGAATACAAACCAAAAATAAAAAAAGGAATTAACTTTTTACTTATAATATTTTTACCTTGCGTTATTTCTGCATATCTTTTTGCAATGTGTTATGGCGAAAGCTTAAAATGGTGGATGTTTACAGGCTGGTCAAATATTATAATAGTTGTTTTAGCAGTACTGTTTTTTCTGTTCTTCTATGATTTGAATTTGAAAAATAAATTTATAAAAAACGCTGTTTCAGATATTTCTTTAAGATCTTTTGATATGTATTTGTTTTCTTTTATAGCAGACGATATGGTTTCAAGATTTTTTATTGAAAAAGGAATTGAAATACTTCCAAAATATATAATGATAGGAGTGCCTTTAATA
>CAKTDK010000030.1 GCA_934541205.1 uncultured Eubacteriales bacterium | reverse complement strand
ATACTGTTAATTATAATATAACATAAAATTTCTTCAAGATATATATTTTTTTATTATTAAATAAAAAATTCGATGAATAAAACATATAATTTCAAATTTTTATTTTCTTCAATTATTGTATTTATCCTTATTATATCTTGAAATTAATCAAATTCTCTTCCGCAAAACGGACAATATTTTAAACCTATAAGAACGGAAGGCTTAAAATAAAGATGTCTTTTACAATGAGGGCATCGGCTTTTTGACATATTTATAATAAATCCCAATATAAAAACAGCTATTCCCAAATATCCCAATACAGTATGAAAAATATTATTATGAGAAAAGCTCCCGGACATCATAATAATTCCAAAATATAATCACAAAACTTATTATTCTCCAGGTATTAAACGACATAACTATTCTCATATTCTGCAAAAATATATAATATTGTAAAATAAAATTCAACAAAAATCAACTATAGAATTTTTGTTGAAAAATCTTTTTGTTATATTTCTCAAAGCATTAAAAAACGGCAGATAAATTTTTATCTGCCGTCTATTATCCTATTTCGTCTTCAATTAAATCAAACAAGTTTATTTCCGAAGCATTGTTTCTATTAATTTTAGATGCTAATTCATATACGAAATCATAATTTGATGAAATATTGTATTTCTGACTTCCAAATTCAATTCCATAAATCAAAATATTTTCTCCTTCTATTTCCTGCCGTACTTCCGTAATTTTACAATTCATAGTTTTTGCCTTTCTTTTTTGAAGTTTTTTACAAATCTGTAATAATTATACTATTTATTGTTTTATATGTCAATATTTTACATATACTTTTTGTTGATAAAATATTCTCCGTTTTCCTATTTAACGACAAAACAATTAAAAATATTATATTATTCAATAGTACAAAAAAGAACATTAATGCTATTATCACATTAATGTCCTTTTTCTTTATATTAATTTTAACTTCATATAACAGAACAAAATATTTCAGCTAATTTCGGATCAAACTGTGCTCCCTTACAATTATAAATTTCACGTCTTGTTTTTATTGAAAATTAATCATTTAATTTTCCACATTTACAAAGTCAACTACAAAAGAATCTGGAATTGCTTTAAGCTTTTCATCGATTTTTTCTTTCGTTCCTATAATAGAATATCCGGCTACAATATAATTATTATCTTTAATATATTGATAAGCTTTTTCTAAATCTATATCTTTATTTACGGCTTTAAATAAGTCTGTATTTAATAATTTTTTAAAATACTTTTCATCTGTTTTGCAAAATTTAATAAAAAAGTCTAAAGATTCTTTAGAGACAAGATTTAGTCCGTCACTTTTTGGAAAATCCAATGGATAGCTGAAACCATCAGCATATAAATATCCGTTTCCTAATACAGCGTCAGATTCTCCTCTTAAATGTATAGCAGTATCACCCGGATTGTCAGAAGATTTAAATGCAGTAGAACATGGTTTTACATTATTATAGGATGTATAATATACATATTTTTCATATTCAGAAAATGTTTTAGGCTTTTCAAAGCCAATCCATACTTGAATAGTTTCATGCAAGGGAATATTATCGTATTCTTTTTAGATTTCATTATTTTTTTCGCTGTAAAATTTATTATTACGAACTTTTAAAATATTTTCCGTTGTTTCAGAGGTTTTAACAGAGATAAAAAATGGATTATCTTTGAAAACTAAAGTTTTTGTACTTATGGGGCTTTCGATAAGTATATTTAAAGTTTTTGGAGTTAAATATGAAGAATTGCTTTTATCTATAGATCCTACCATATGTCCTGCGGAAGAAAAAATATTTACAGCACCACATATAACTTGAGCTTCGCTTAAAATATCTTTGCAGTTAGGATAAATCATAAAGAATGAATATGCTGCCTATATTATTATAAGGATTATAATAATAGAAATTAAAATTTTTTTATTTTTTAACATAATCATTATCCTCTCTGCTTAAAAACTGCTATTTATCATCAATTACTTAGATAATATACATATTTGCGTTATCCTCAAGTAATTGTATAATATCCTTTTTATTTCCGTACAGAGTATATCCAAGTATTTCTATTTTATCATTTCGCTTCTGTATATAAGATTTTCTTTTTTCAAAATCAATAGGTTCTATTCCGTAAAGCCCCATATTTTGTATGTAATTGCATATCTCGCTATGATTAGATAAAAAATTCAAATTAATATTAATAATCTGCTTTTCTTCAATATCCGTATAATGAGATCGATTTAAACTTCCGATTCCGTATTCTGTACTGTAATTTTGAAGTTCTCCTCTTAGATTAAGAACATAATCCTCAGAATCATCAGAGGACTTATAAAATGTTCCCAGCAAAATAAACGATTTATACTTTTCCTTGTCAAAAACTTGTGCATATATTTTATTAACATAATCTGATATAAAAATCCGGGATTTAAAACCCGCTTTTATAATTGTTTTTTGTTCATCTGTAACGTGGTCAAGCTTATTTAAATTATTATTGCCGGAATATAAAAAATCTTTATTTTTTAGTATGTCAGGCATTTCAAAATTTTTTTCTATAACCCGTTGATCGGTTCTTGTCATATAAATTGAAAATGACTGTGAAGTTTTGGAAAAGGGAGAGAGGCGGTCGGCTTGTATTTTTTTTGGGAAAAAACGCTTGTTTAATACTCTGCCGTCCAATGTTCTTCCACCGTCACAAGTTAAAACAGAGTCAAGACAATATAATGTTTTATAGATATTATCTTCATCCGGAAGACTGATATTATAAAAATATATTCCTCCGGTTATAAATATAAGCATACAAATAACAATTCCGATTATAAATCGTTTTTTCATGACTTACTCCTTTTTAATTGAAATTAAAGTATAGGGAGAATTTCATTATTTCGCTATATATAAAATTTACCTCTGTTTAAAGTTTATTGCTTTTTTTAATTTTAAATTAGAATCATTTTCAAAAAGTTTTGCAATACTTTCTTTGTCTGCTGTAACTATAAAGCCTGCAGGATATAAAGTATCAGCTGTTTTATAATTTAAAAGGTCAATAATAAAATTATAATTAACCGTCTCAAAATATTGTTGAATATCTCCATAAAGTCCGGTGTTAAGGATTAAATCTGTATAATTCTGATTACTTCTTAAATACATAATTATTTCTTTAAGATTTGCTAATTCCTTTTGAGCTATTATTTTTGAATCGGTATTTTTATCATAATTATTACGGATGAAGTTTTTCTGTCCTTCTTGGGTAAAATAATCTTTTTGCTCAAAGTTTATAAAGAACAAAGGGGTATTATCCGTACCCATAAGATTTAAGGCAACACCATTCCACAGAATATTCTTGTTTTCATCAATAAGACGGTATTTCTTATAGTATTTTTCTACCCATTGGGTTAGTGTTATATTATCCTTAAAACTGATATATGCCATTATTTGTTCGCCGGTAAGTTCAGAAATATTTATTTCACTTTCACCGGAAAGTTCTTTTCCCAAAGTTGATTTGACCAGCATTTTAGCACTTTTCGAGTCATAATAATTTTCTTGGGGATAAATTTTTGCGCTATTATTCTTTTTTAAGTTAACATCACCCAATAATCTAAAATATACTTTTTCTGATGATAAAAAATCATAGCAAAAAATGGCGTTGCTGCCTTTTAATTGAGCTAAATTAGCAAAGAAACTTTCCGGGTTCAATATAGCTGCTATGTCCGCATGTACCATTCCCAGTTTGTCTTTATCAATTTTTTGACTGCACGATGTTAATGATAAAAGAGCAATTAGTATTAATAATAAGCAAATTAATATTTTTTTCATAAAGTCTCCTTTCTACCAATTAAAAATCATTCCTCCAAAAAATGCATATGGGGTACTAGTAATTGTTATATTAGGAGAAAAACCTACGCTTTTAGAACTTGAAAACGAAAGGTCTAATCCAAGGTCGACGGTTTTGTGTAAGAAATATGGGAATACCTTGAATCCTACAGAGGTTGAGTTTAGCTTTACTACTATAACTTCAATATATCTGTATGAATCGGAATATTCACAGTTTGCATTTGGAAACATCCTACCGGAATCATCCGTATAAAATCCGTGATCTGAATGAAAACATCTTGGTAATGCAGATTTAAATGCTAATGATGAATCTGTTCCGCTAACGACCTTTTCAGAAACAGATACTCCTCCATTTTCAAAGTCACCTTTACCTCCGTTTACTTTACTACTTACAAGCATATCGCGGCTATGATAAATTGAATTTTTTCCAATAATATTTTGAGTTTTACAGACGGTATGTCTTGAAACATATGAAAATGCATTTAAGTCATTGTTATATATACTGGCATTTGTATCTGTACCAATAGCTATAAAATCCTCGAAATTATTGTAGGGTCTGTCTCCGCTAAGCCATTTTGCATAAAAGCCTATTTTACGCGCTGTAAATCCTCCATATGTACCTATATTGTCAACTACTAATCGCATTTTGACTAATCCGTCATCTGATGTTCTTACTTCGTCAGGAATAGACATTGTACTAATTTGTGATTGAGTTTCTATATTTATTGCTTCATTTTTGTTTATACTTACGCTTTCGCCTGTAGTAACTTCTTTACGGTATTGATCTACTATTGTAACGTCTTTAGAATCTATAGCTTCAAGAATTTTATCGTCTGGTAGGTCTTCGCATAAGTCCATTCTGTCTGTATTTATTAAAATTTCCTTGCCGATTTCTAAATTTGATTTTTCAGGAAAATTTTCTTGTATAGCTTCTTTAAAAGCCTGAATATTAGAATATGTAGTTTTATAAATTATCTAGTCTGTAGACTCTTCAGTTAATTCCGGAGTATTTTCCATCGCAAGACTCATAACAGAACTTTGCAGCGATTCTTCTTCGGATGTTACTCCATTAACAAGGACTGTTTCTGTCTTTTCCAAATATTTGTCTGCAAGATTCTTAATTGTAATAACCTGATCCTGTTTGATAGCCATTACGTTAAATATAGTAAAGGCTGATATCACAAAAAATATAATTGCGCTAATAGTTTTTTTCATTATTTTTTCCTCCTATTTTTTATATACAATTTTATAGTATGGAAAGTACATACTGTTATCATTTGTACATATAATTGACATACCTTTTTCTTTTTTTAGAGTATAACCATGTTCAAAGCTTAGTTGATCTTTTAGTATACGAGATAAATCAAAAATATAATTTTTATTATTATCAGGTTTTTCTTCCATTACAAATTCAGTACTGACATTTCCTCCTTTCCAGCATATAGTAGAACTTGACCATTCTTTTGTATTTCTATAAAATTTAACACTATCTTGGGCATTGTTATATAGTTCTTTGATAACGTATTTAAGACTTAATATATTATTGTATGGAATATCTATATACTCATGTATATTATTTTTTGCAAGATGATATCCTTCTCCTAAAAAGCTTTTTCCAATAAAAGAATAATTATGTAAAAAACAATTCCATTCTATATTTGAGTATACACTGCAGTCGAGCATCTTTTTTTTATATAATTCAAATGACATATTAAAAGATGTATTTTTATCACAATCGAATGTGTAACGCAGGATAACGGAATCTTTATTTTTTAATATATCTTTTTTTACAGTATCATTAAATTTATTGCTGCTATAAACAATAGGATCATGTACAATAGCGCCGGTTTCATTTGTTGTTCCGTTTGCAATATATCTTATATAAAAATCATAAAACTGATTTTTTCCGTTTGCTGTTATATCAAATGATAATTGATTTATAGTGCTGTTATATATAAGAAACTCAGCATTTATACCAAAAACAGTAGGGTAAAAAAACAAATCTATATTTTTATTATGATATTTTACTGCGTTGACTTTATCTCCATATACATTACGATAGGTTTTTTTTACCGCAGGGGAAAAGTTCAAGGTATTGTCATATAGTTTAACGATTACTTCATCTGTCTCATTTTTAATATATAAACCATCTGTAATATCTTCCGGAAAATAAGTTTTTATATCGTTGCTTTTATTTTGAAATTTATAATTAGAGTTATCAGAGTCTATAATAGAGTTATCAATTTCTTTCAAATATCCATTATTATAATAAGCTATCGGTGAAGCAAATAAATACATAGTATAAGTTCCGTCTTTATTTATATAGCATTTTGTATTAAGTGTATTATCCTCAACTACCTCATTAGAAATTTCACAATCCAGCTTAATCATATCTGATGGGTTTCTGATTATATTTTTATCTACTGTGCATCCTGTAAATAAAAATATTACCCCAAATAAAATTGTTATATATTTCTTAATCACAATGGTATCCCCTCCTTTTTATAATAAATTATGAAATATATATATGTTTAATTATATCACAAAAAATAAATTTGTAAATATAATAATTTAAAATAATATAATATTGTAAAAAATAAAATGGCGTATTAACTATGTTTTTGTCTTATTTATATCATTATTCTGTTAATTTTGCTTACAAATAAACTGTCTTTCCCATTTAATAGAATTTCCGAATATTTATTTTTTTCGTTTAATTCACAAAGTAATTTTCTAAAATAAATTGATGGTAATTCAATACACCCGTCATTCCACATACAAAGAATTTTTCTTACTTCTGTGTCTTCATTTTCCTTTAGTTCATTAATAAGTTTATTTCCTTTTAAATACGCATCAGTAAGTGTATAATCTATAATCTCATAAAATAAATTGTTTTTACCTGACATAACAATTATTATCTGAGATTTTTTCAGGTTTTCAATATTTGCGATTTTTTCTTTCGCAGTTTTTATCAATAAGTTAAAATCATCAGTAAGAAAATTATTTTCCATTTTTAATACTCCTTTCAATTTATATATTTATTAAGTTATGCACCTCAAAAAGATTAAGCAAGAGCTTTTGAGGTGTATTTTTATATCAACAATTATCCGAAAAATAAAAATTTACCATACACCAAAATATATACGACTTTTATTTGAAAAAGTGGAGTAATAATTATAAGGATATCCTTCGCAATATGCATAAATAAAATCAGTTCCGCAGTTCGGGAGTTACTCAGCAGTATCTATTGTATATATTTCCCATTTACTGCCTTTTTTTGTTATAATAGTTTTGTTTTCAGGAGTACTTATATATTCGTATTTCAATGGTATTACTGTATTTCCTTCAATATCAACGCAGCCCCAACAATCATTTATTTTAACTGTTGCCAAACCTTCCTTTACAACTATAAAATTATTATCATACTTTAATGGTATAACCAACTTACCTATTTTATCAATACATCCGCATTTTTTATTCTTTTTTACCCAGGCAAATCCATTATAAAAACATCCGTATTCATCAAACTTTGGAAAAGAAAGTATATGTCCCTTTTTATTTATGTAATTTGTACTACCATTTTTTTCGGAAACAGCAATTTCATTGTAAAACGATGATAAATATGAATATTCAAATGGCAACACAAGCTGACCTGTTTTGTCTATTATACCGTATTTTTCATCCTTAGTTTTTTCTTTAACCTCTAATGAGGTACGAATCAAAAAATCATTTTTGCTTTCATTTTTTTCTCTGTTTAACGTTGGTAGGTCTTTTCTGTTAGTAATAACAACCGCAACACCTTCGTGAAAAGGTTCAATATGATTATAATTTTCATTTAATTCTATAATTGTTTTGCCGTCTTTTCCTATACAACCGAATTTATTATCTTTTTTTACTACAGCAATGTCTTCGCTGAAACTTTGTACAAAATCATAAATAAATGGAATAACTTCCTCTCCAAAACGGTTAATAAAACCCCATTTGTTATCTTTTTTTGCCGCAGCAAGTCCTTCGCAAAAGGATGAAACCGTATCATATTTCATCGGAATAACAACTTCTCCGGATTTATTAATAAAACCGCATTTGTTATTTTTTACTGCAGGGGAAAGCCCATCTTTAAATATATATCTCATATTAAACATTGTTTTTTGATTAATATTGTCATATAATCCGAGAGGAATAACGATTTCTCCTGTCATATCTATAAAGCCTATCAAGCCGTTTTTACAAACGTAGGCAAGTCCTTCACTAAACGTATCAACATAATCAAAATCAAGCGCAGTATGTATTAGTTTTAAATTGTAAGTATTCATTACATTAATCTCCTATTCTTTTTGATGAATCTCAGTAACACAAATTGTGTTACTGAGATTTATATACATTGATTTAAGTGTTAAACCATGATTGTTCACCGCCGACATTTACATATCCGGCACCGGTTGAAGTATTTTATTTTACTACTTTTTTTACATAGGAAACAGGAGAAAAATCATCAACTGGATTTCCTGTCAATATTAAAAAATCCAAATTCCGCAAGTCAGATAGAGGACTTATATCATGAATATCATTATTAATTAATCTTAATGTTTTTAACTTTTTTAATCCTTTTAATGGACTTATATCTTTAAGCATAATATTATTTGCCTTTAATTTTTGATGAATTTCACGGCATTTGTCAAAATCAGGTTCTTTGTTATAATGATGAAATAACAATGTTTCAAGTTCTTCCTGTGTACAAATATTTATGTTTAGTATTTCGGATAATTCTATTCTGCCGCTGTTAAAATTAACCTCAGTTAATTCTACTAATTCACTAAGTACGCTTAAATCATCAATCGGATTCATGCTTAAGTCTAAAATCTGTAAATTTTTAAGATTTTTCAGAGCACTTATATCACGAATCAAATTATTGGACAAATTAAGTTCAGTTAAATTATCTAAATACTGTAATGGAGTAATATCTGTTATATTACCTTTTTCCATATAAGATGAAAGATTTAAATATTTTAAATTGGAACAATGATCTATTCCGGAGATGTCAGATAATGATATTCCTTCTGAGTCAATTGATTGAATTTTTTTCATATCTTGAACATAAATTTCTTGATTTTTTATTTTCAAAATATTACTGATAATTTCTTTAAAACGTTCATCTTTAAATTTTACTGTTTCAGATTTATTGTCCACGTTTTATCACCTCGCGTAAGTAAAAAGTTATTTGGTTACCACCATCTTGCAAACTCTCCTTCATTAAAATATGTAGTAAAAGTTTGTGTGGAACCATCGGAATAAGTAACGGTTTGTGTGGCTGATTTAATCCAATAACCACCATCATAAAAAGTATAACTCCAATTTGAAGGAGGACAATTATTTGCCATCATTGGCTGCAGCTCGTTTTCCGTATCTATATTATCAGTACTTTGAATATTTTCTATTTGTTCTTGAGTAGTATTGTTTTGATCATTATTGTATGAAATATCTGCTGCAAAAGCTATTACAGAAACTTGCATTAAAATAACTGTAAAAATACACAATAAAGATATTTTACTTATATTTCTCATTTTGTTTTTACCTCCTTTCATTTTATTATTAATTATGTTAGCTTTCAAGTTGATTACCTCCTTTCTGAAATTATTAAATTTATAATATTTTATTTATGATACTTTATAATCAATTTTAAAATATGGCGGAGCACATGAATTATCAGCAGAAGCAAATATTGCTCTCCCTTTACTTTTTCTTTTGGCAATAAGAACTATACTATTATCTATCATTTGATCATAATTATTGTTTATTAATTCTTTGGCATATTCTGTTATATCAAGACTATACCAGCCTGATTTGTTTACACTTATTTTGCCTATTTTTTCATAATAATCAGGCTGTTCATTCCAATTCATTGTCCAACTGCACCATTCATCTTGTACTTTAAAGACTTCTATATCCAATTCACCTTCTGAAAATATTGCATAAAAATTTAATGATATTGTATTAAGCAGCTCGGCGGATTTTGGTGTTATGGATTTTAAATTGAATTTTACATAGGTTTGTTCTTGAGCATCTTCTATTTGAGTATCAAAAAAACTGATATTATTAAATATAAAATTTGTTTTAGGTGACGTACTGTAATTTGAAGTATCAAAAAACATTTTTTCTGAATAAAAATCTATATTTATAATAAACTTAATTGGATATTCAATATTTTGAGGCAATTTATAGGATAAATAAAATTTGTTATTTCTTTTTACTATTTCTGCTTTGTTATTAATTAGAAATTTATTATTTTTATCAGTTATTATTCCTTGATATATAATTCCTATTTTTTCATTTGAATTTTTTAAAAGCTGTACATATCCGGCTTCATCATTTAAGAATTCATATTCTTTAAGATTTAATTGAAATTCAATTCTTTGTTTTGAACTGTTAAGGTTATATTCCATAAGAAGTCCATTATAAGTCGGAAAACAGAATAAAATGTTATTATCTTTATCCGTATATTTAATTGATTTCCCTTTATAATCATATATATTTGTATAATCATTATTTTGTTGGATTGTTTTTATATTGTCTATTAGTATTTCAAAAGAATCTTGGGAGTTTTTTAAATTGATTTTATTTGTATTAAATGAAATATTAAATGTTTTGTTTGTTGTAATAAATTCATTTTTATTTTTAACAATTTTATTTTCCATCAGTGAATGTTTGGCGTTGATTTTTTCCTGTATTGGAACGGAAAAAACATACATTTGCCGTGTTTTATCCTTTCCATATAAAACGCTGTAGGGTGTAGTCATATTTGATAATAAATTGCTTTTTGAAAGTATATAATGAAATTTTGCCGGAGTATCAACCAGTTTATTTTCTTTTACATCAATATTGTTGTGATAGCATATTTTTATAAAAACAGATATAAATATAGTTACTATAAGAACAGCAGGGAAAATTAAAGGCAAATATTTTTTATTCATATACATTTAACACCATTTTCTAAATATATATATTTATAGAGTTAAATAAACCGATTATTGTAAAAAATAAGAAAATCCCTGTTTAAATATTTATGCTTTCCATGAATAGTGGTAGGAATAATCATTTTTTTGGTAAATATATTACGCATATACAGATTTTCATCATTTGTTGATATTAACAGAATAGTTTTATTATTTTTATCTTTAAATGCCTGCATTATAAGGTAAGGTCCATTATTATATATTCCGTTTTTAAAAAAGCCCTCTTTATCAAATTTTATAATAGGTACTAAACCATAGGATAAAATTTTATCAAAATCATTGCATAAAATTATTTTATTTACATTATAATTAATATTTTTAAAATTTAAAACCGGATAATCTACATATAATTCTTCATAAAATCCATAAGTTTTAGGATGCGATAAAACTTTTGCACAATTTCTCATTTTTTCACTTGGATTATCATCAGTTAGAACTATCATAGAATCCATATATACATCCAGTAATCCGTTTCCTTTTATTGAATTTATAAAGGGAATATCTTTAATTATTTTATAACCGCTGCTGCATTTTTTAAAAATTATATTGTCTTTAAAATAGTCTTTAATATAATACTTTTTATTGTTAATTATAACGGCAAAACTTTTTTTATTAATGAAAGGGGGAAGTGTAATATTTACTCCGACAGAGTTTCTTAAAGTTATATAGATTTCATTTTTTTCATAAGACGCTTTTATATAAGCATAGTCTTTTTCAGCTCTTATTCCTAAAAGTTCTATCCAATAGCTTTTTAAATGCCTGTTGTCATCAGTATAAAAATAAATGTTTTTTGGAAATTTATTGCGTTTGTGTTTCAGCAAGTTATTTAAAATAAGCTTATTTACAGTATAAGAAAGAAAATTATAATGGAGCATATTTTTTATATTGATTTGCTTATAATTATCTTTATTAATAATTTTTTTTCTTATAATATTTATATCGCCCCCGTAAACATGGTCTTTTTCAGAGACAAAAGTAGCTGTAAATATATTGCTGAAATTTTTACATTTTTTATTGTAGGGAACTCCTGCGAGGGGATATGCTCCGGCAAATAAATGAGGATAATTTTGAATTATATTCCATACTCCGTATCCTCCGTTAGAACAGCCGGTAATATATATTCTGTCTTCATCTATAGAATATAGGTTTTTAATATGGTTTAATATTTCTAATGCACTTAATTCACCTATATAACTTCCACAGTTTACCCCTTTTAAAGTAATATCTGCATATATAACAGGTTCGTCAAGAAGATTTGATACGCCGGAAAATGAATTGGTGTCATATCTTGCAGTAGATAAATTTATTATTAGGGGATATTTTTTTTGATTGTTATAGCTTTTAGGAAGTCCAATGACAAATTCTTCAAATTTTTTATCTATTTTAGATTCAAAATAGATTACATGAACTCCTTCTGTAAAATATGTATCTATATCAAAATTTTCATTATATACTTTTTCTATAATATCTTGGAGCTTTCGTGTATTCCAATATGCCCCCATTAAATTATTAGCGTTAAAGTTTTTAATAATAAAATATTCTAATGCATCAGTTTGAAGTTTTAAAAATTCAAATTGTTCATTATTCATCCTTTTATTATTTATAAAAAAATTTTTATGATCTTGGAAAACTTTATTTTTTATTGCTATATACCTTTCGGATTCAGCTTTAAAATTTTTTATTAAAATAGAAAAATAACTGGTAATTTCATTATTAAATCTGTCTTTGGTTCTACAGTAAAAAGACAGCTCTCTTAGCGGATAATCAGACTTGTTTTTAAATTCATTTAAATTTAATGTTATTTTTTCTTCGAATTTGCATTCAATAGATTTTTGGTATCCAAGATTTCCATCAAAAATATCTATTAAAATTTCATTTTTCAATGAACTTTTATTATTAGATACAAAAAGCATCTCCAGGTTATCAGTATTTATAAAATCATCTTTATTTTTTATACATAAGAAAGAATTAAAATTTACTGATGTTATATTAGATAATAAATATTCATTATCATATTTTAATTCTTTATTAAAATCAGAAATTCTAATTGAAAAAGCATCATTTTTATCAGGATTAAAAAATTCCAATATAAAAGTATTAACTTCTTTTAAAATAATTTTTATATAATTTATGTTGCTGCTTTTTGAAATATATAATATATTGTTATCCATCCATAGTTTAAAATTACCTGAAGAGGCAACACATAAAATAACTTCTCTTTCTTTATTGCTTTTTACATCAAAACTAAAAACTATTTTTTTATTTTTTAAATTTGAAAAGTTTTTAAAAGAATTTTTATATTCAACATTTGTGTCGCTAAATTCTTTTATTATGGTTTTGCTTGCTGTTTTTTGAACAGTATCAAAAATGTCATAATTTTCGCAGAATTCTTCTGAAATTAAATTATATTTATTTATAATTATTGGATTTCCATCAAAAAAATAAGTCATTTCATTCACCTAAATTTAAATATGTATTTATAAACCTTGTGTATTTGCCTTTATTATTAATATCAAACTTTTCAAATAATGAAAAAATTTTATCATTAATAATATCCTGAAATTCTATTTCTATTTCATAATCACATTTTCCAAGATATAAATTTTTATCAAAATCTATTCTTATATCGTTAATTAAAAAACTTTCTCGTTCGGTAATAAGATTTCCTATTAATTCTATATTCAAATTTTTATTTTCATTATTAAAATTTGGAATAAAAGTATACGTTCTTTTTATTGATTTGATATTTTCATTATATTCAACAGCTTTTTGATATTTATTTCCGGATTCTTTTATTTTTATTTGTTTTTGAAGTCTGTCATCTTTTTGCCTTATTCTGTACGTAATATTATTTTTATATAAAAACAAATCTAAAGTGTCATAATAATAATTTACTTGCAAAATGGATTTTTTTTCGTAATTTGTATTTTTTAATGCGTTTGTAAGATTATAGAGCGTATTTTTAAAATCTTCGTATGATACAAGATATTTATATTCTTTTTCAATCATTTATTTTCCCTCTTATTATCTTTCCAGAATTTGTTTTTTCAATCGTATCTGTAAATATTACATCATCAGGCAAAAACGGCATCGGCATATTATCTTTTATGTATTCAAAAATTTCATTTTTTAAAATATCTATATTTAAACTGTCATTAAGTACAATATTATATTTTATTTTTGATGAACCGTTTTTTGTTTTATATCCTGATACAAATGATTCTTTTATATATTGATTTTTATTTAGTATTTTTTCTATTTCAGAAGGGTAAATGTTTATGCCGTTTTTGATTATCATATTATCAAGCCGGCCTTTTATATACAAGTATCCTTCGGAATCTTTATAACCCATATCTCCGGTTAATAATATATCATTTATAAGTTTTTTTTCTGTTTCCGTTATATTTTTATAGTAACCTTTCATAATACTCGGACTTTTAACTGCTATTTGTCCGACTTGATTATTTTTGCATAACCTCATGTTTTCATCTAAAATATAAATTTCAGTATTTTTTATGGGGAATCCGACACTTTCAGGCTTGGAGTTAAACATTTGCCAAGGAAGATAAGAAACTCTGGGAGAATTTTCAGACAGACCGTAAACATGAAAAATATGAGCATTATTAAAGTTTTTATATATTTTTTTTGCCTCATCCGAGTTCATACATTCTCCGCTTATCGCTATTTTTTTTATTTTTTTAAATATTTCTTTATTTTTAAAAATACTGAGATATCTGAATATTGTAGGAGTTCCGCATAAGACAGTTATATCTTCTTTTTCTATTAATTCTTTGATTTTAGTTATATCAAAATCATTGCTGTAAAAATAAATGTTCAATCCGTTTATTAATGATACTAAAAATTCACCTGTCAAAGCAGCGCAGTGATATAAAGGTCTATATATAAGTATTCTGTCAGTTTCTTCAAGGCTGAAATATTCACTTATTGCTTTTATATTGTTTAAAATACCGGAATATGTAATCATCGCTCCTTTTGGAAATCCTGTCGTTCCGGAAGTATACAGCAT
>CAKTDK010000029.1 GCA_934541205.1 uncultured Eubacteriales bacterium | reverse complement strand
ACAAATAGGAGAAATACATGAAACTTTTGTTTAAACAAAGATTATTTTCATGGTTTGACAGCTATGATATTTATAATGAAAATGAAGAGATTGTTTATACTGTTGAAGGAAAATTATCATGGGGTCACAAGCTTGTGATTTCAGATATTTACGGTTGTGAAATAGGAATGATAAAAGAAGAAGTTTTAACATTTTTGCCTAGATTTGCACTTTATATTAATGGTAATAAAATAGGACAAATAAAAAAAGAATTTAGTTTTTTTGCGCCTTCTTTTAAGCTTGACTGTATGGAATGGACTGTAAAAGGTAATTTTCTTGAATGGGATTATTCGATAACTGATAATTTAGGTAATGAAATTGCTGTTATATCGAAAAAAATTTTTTCTTGGACAGATACATATATTATTGATATAAATGATAGTAAAAATGCAGTTTTTGTACTTATGATTGTACTTGCTATTGATGCTGCTAAATGTTCTTCAAGTGATTGATATTTTAGTTAAAGTTTTTATATATTTAGGGGGGAAATATGAAAAGGTTTTTATGTGTTTTTGTTTTTATCGGAATTATATTTTCTGTTATATTTGGGTTTATAATAAGCAGAGAATATGGCCTTGACATTTATAAAGGAGAATATCATTACGAAAAAAACTGGATGATTTCAGAAAATGACGGAGAAAAATCATCTGTTAAACTTCCTATGGTTTTAAAGTATGAAAAAGACCATAAATATACTTTGTCTTCAGTTTTGACATATTTACCTAAAGTCAATGAAGATCCTTATGCTTTTATATCTTTCAATCATATGTATTTTAAAGTCTATTTGAATAATGAAGAAATATACAGCTATACTCCGGAGGATGTGCCAAGTATTTCAAAATCTCCCGGAAACGCTTATACTATGATACCTTTGCCCTATGATTGTTACGGCAAAGAAATAAAAATAGATTTTTGGCTTACTCTTGAAAGCGGTTTGGTTTATGAAGTAGGAGATATTTTGTTTGGTGATTATCCTACGGTAATACGTGATACTTTTGTACATGATGTTGTTTTAAATATTGTTACAATATGTATTTTGTTTTTAGGCATTTTATTGGTTTTACTGAGCGCCATAATGCTAAAGGATAATTATAATGCGGGATATACGGGAATTTTTGCTTTGATTTTTGGAATATACTGCCTTTCTGAAAACCTTTTTAATCTTTATATGATAGCGAACCCTTATTTTACATATCTTATAAATTTCTTTGCTTTTGCAGCAATACCTATACCGTTAATTTTACTTTTTAAGAATAAAGTAAGTTCAAAATTTAAAACAATATATAATATAGTATTTGTTCTTCTTGTTTCCAATATTATTATTCAGGGTATTTTACATTTTGCAAAAATATTGGATATTCGGCAGACTCTTATTTTTACACATATTTTATATTTAATTTCTTTTTTAACAATTATTATAACAATATGTTTTACTTCAAAAAAAGAAAAATCAGATATAAAACGTTTTGTTTATGAGATAATTCCCATTATAATAGGTCTTTTTATAGACGCTTTTGTACATTATTTTGTTATAACAAAAGAGGGAAGCAATACATTTTTTCTACAGCTTGGAATTTTTATTTTCCTGATTAGTGAAGCAGTATATATTTTTAAAGGTATATTAAACATTTATAAAGAAAACATAAAAAGTGATTTTTATAAAAATCTTGCTTATAAAGACGGACTTACGGATTTATATAACCGAACTGCATTTATCAAAAAGCTTGAAGAGTTGAACTTGGTTAAAAATAAAAAAGGTTTATTATGTATTTGTGTTGATATAAATAATTTAAAACAAATTAACGATGAAAACGGACATCAAGCAGGAGATATGATAATTTGTAAAACAGCGGAATATTTAAAAAAGTATTTTTTGAATTGCGGAGAAATATATCGTGTAGGCGGTGATGAATTTAACATTTTTATTAGTAATATTGAGGAAAATATATTTATTGAAAAAATAGATAATATGTATAAAGAAATAGAAATATATAATAAAAATGCAGAAATTAAATTAAAATTTGCTTTAGGATACGAATATTTTAATTCTAAAAAATATGACAGTGTTGAAAAATGTTTATATTATGCCGATAGAAAAATGTATGAAAATAAGGAAAAAATAAAATCATAATAAAGGAAGTGAATTTATTTCACCTCCTTTATTATGATAAATAAGAACTTATATTATTATGTAAAAAATAGTTTAATTAATATATATTTAAATAATAAAAGCAGTTTTATAAAAGTTTTTAAGTTTTAATAAACTTCTATAATTATTTTCATAAAAATAGTGTTGACTTTAAAAAATTTTTTTAGTATAGTTTAACAAAATAATATATTTGGAGCCGATATTATGAAGAACGAAAAAAGGTTGCGGGAAATAGAAGCTATTTTGTCAAAGTATTATGATAGTAGTGTTATTAACGCTAAATCCGAGTGGAGAGGATTGGGAAAAAATAATCCTCCTCTTGAAGCCGTTAATCCGTCTTCTAACGGATATAAGGGAATATGGCCGGACGATTTTGAGTTTATTATGCTTGCGGGAGAGCCTCTCAGTGTTGAAGCATGTCAGAAAATTGCACAGTTTTGTACTGACTCGGTCATAGGTCTTACCCGTTTTCCTGATTCTCTTAATGAAGACGGCATGCCTTTGATGGGTTTTTCTGAAAACAGCGGAGCGAAAATGTCAGCTTCACTTCCAGGAGCATGGATTCGTATGCTTAATTTGTTTGAAGAGAGAGGAGTAATTATTCCCAAAAAGAAGAAATGGGCGGATTTGTTTATAAGAGCAATTTCCGATACTGAGTTTTCATGCGGCCTTGCGTATGTTTCACCGTTTCAGCCTCATATTACATTTCCTTTCCATGATATTGCAGCAATTACGGGATTTGATTTGATGAGTTCTGTAGCTGCTCAGCGAAGTTTCATTACAGCTTGCAAGTTTTTTGCCGACGTGGTATCGGAAGAAATCCTCAATGATTGGAGAGAACGTGCTGAAAATATCCAAAATAATCTTTATCGGCTTTTTGATGAGGAGAAAGGAATTTTTCTTGCCGGTTCTTATGACAACCGTCAGCCGGATATCTGGGGAAGCGGACTTGCCTATGCGTTGGCTGATGATAATCAGAAAAAAGCGATAGGAAATTATTTTGAGGCTAATAAAAAGCAGATTTTTCGGGAAGGTTTAACTTGCCCGACTGAAACTACTAATGGCTGGAGCAGATTTATAGTACCTCATGAACCGGGAAATTATATGAACGGAGGATATTGGTCGCTTGGCACTGCCTTTGTGTTGACTGCGTTATATGATCAAAAACCGGAGCTTGCTATGGAGGTATTGGAAGACCTTGTAGTGTCTATGCCTAAATATGATTTTGCGGAAAGCGTTAATATGATTAAAGGTATAAAAACAAATCCCGGATTTATGGCAGGAGTTGCTATGCCTCTTGTGGCGGTACGTGCAATTTTAGATGGAAAACAGCTGCTTGATGTAATTTAATGTGTATTTTCATAATATTTAATTAAAAGATTCACATCATTTTGATGTGAATCTTTTTTCAAAAAACATTACAATTTCATTATAAGCCGTTTTTTATTTTATATTTTTCCTGCCATCATTCTTGCGGCTATATAAATATCGCCGCATCCCATAGTAATTATATTGTCATCCTTGGTCAGATGTTCATCGGCATATTTCTGAACGTCTTCAAATTCCGGACAATAAACGGCATTTGGAAGATGTTTTAATAAGTCGAGCGTGCTTATATTGTATATATCTTGTTCCCTTGCGGCGCATATTTTGGTTAATATCAGATTATCTATTTTTGAAAGACATTCGACAAATTCGTTAAATAAAAGCTTTGTTCTTGTATAGGTATGAGGTTGAACGACAACATAGAATTTATTGCATTTTACTTTGTTTACCACTTCCATCATAGTAGATATTTCAGACGGATGATGAGCATAGTCATCATAAATTTTGTACCCGGTTTTTCCGTATCCCACAAGCTCAAATCGTCTTCCCGCACCGGTATAATTTGAAAGCCCTTTTGCAAAGTTTTTACGATCAAGTCCGATTATATCGCATACAGCCATTGCGGCAAGTGCATTTTCTACATTATGTTTTCCAGGAACTGATAAAGTTATATTACAGATAAATTCTCCGTTTTTATACGCTTTAAAAGAAGGCATGGAGTTTTCGTCAAGAGAAATTTCTTTTGCAAAGTAATGATCACAGTTTGGAAGCATATCTTTATACAGCGCATTTTCCTCCATAGAAAAAAGAATTGCAGTTCCTTCATAATCCAGAGCGCATTCCATAGCGTTCTTATTGTTTGCACATATTACAGCAAAACCGTTATTCCCAGTGTTTTTAAGATATTGTTTAAAAGATTTTTTAATATTTTCTATATTTTTAAAATAATCCAGATGATCCTCTTCAACATTAAGCACAACTGCAATATTCGGATAAAAATTTAAAAATGAATCTACAAATTCACATGCTTCAAAAACATTTACTTTTCCGCCGCCCACTCGGTAGTTGCCTTTTATATTATGAATTGACCCCCCGATAAATGCGGTAGGATCTGCATTGCATTCCAAAAGTCCGCAGGTGATAAGAGAAGTTGTTGTAGTTTTTCCGTGAGTTCCTGAAACTCCTACAGAATATTCATAATTTGTCATAAGATATCCCAAAAGCACAGCTCTTTCAAAGCAAGGAAGACCTTTTTCTTTTGCAGCTTCAAGTTCAACATTGCCGTTTCTTACAGCAGCAGTATATATTATAATCTCAGCATCTTTTATATTTTGTTCATTATGTCCGATAAAAATTTTTGCACCGTAAGAGGATAGCTTTTTACAGTAATCATTATTGAATTTATCGGAACCGGTAACTTTATATCCTTTATGAAGAAGGTAGTTGGCAAGACCTGACATGGAAACTCCGCCTATACCTATAAAATGTATATTTTTTTTTGTTTTTAAAAGTTCTTTGAGCTTTTCAAAATTTTGATTCAAATCATTTCGCTCCTTAATATTGTTTATATATATTATATGGCAAAAAAAATAAAATTTAAATACTTTTTTAGAATAAAATTAATATTATTTTATTATTTTCCATACCATATTATATATTTGAATTAAAAAAATGTTAAATAAATTACATAAATTTGTAAAAAAATTATTAAGTACTTGATTTTTATAAAATAATCTATTATAATACTTTTAGCACTCGAAGTTGAAGAGTGCTAAACAAAGTTTATTATATATTTTAATATTTTAGGAGGTCTTTATTATGAAATTGAAACCACTTTTGGACAGAGTAGTAATTAAGATGGTGGAAAGCGAAGAAACCACAAAAAGCGGAATAATTCTTGCAGGCTCCGCTAAAGAAAAACCCCAGTTTGCCGAAGTTGTTGCGGTAGGGCCGGGAGGAATTGTAGATGATAAAAAAGTTGATATGTACGTAAAGGTCGGAGATAAGGTTATAACATCAAAATATTCCGGTACGGAAGTAAAAATTGATGATGAAGAGCTTATTATAGTTAAACAATCCGATATACTCGCTATTGTTGAATAAAATTATTAAAGGAGTGATTAAGATATGGCTAAACAGATAAAATATGGAGAAGAAGCAAGAAAAGCACTTCAAAAAGGTGTTGACCAGCTTGCCGATACAGTAAAAATTACACTTGGTCCCAAAGGACGCAACGTAGTATTGGATAAAAAATTCGGTACCCCTCTTATTACAAACGACGGTGTTACAATCGCAAAGGATATTGAACTTGAAGATCCGTTTGAAAATATGGGTGCTCAGCTTGTAAAGGAAGTTGCAACAAAAACAAACGACATCGCAGGTGACGGTACTACAACCGCTACTGTTTTGGCGCAGGCTCTTATCTGCGAAGGAATGAAAAACGTTGCTGCTGGAGCAAATCCGATGGTGCTTAAAAAGGGTATCAAGCTGGCTGTTGATAAAGCTGTTGAAGTTATTAAAAGCAATTCTAAAAAGGTTACAAGCAATGACGATATAGCTAAAGTTGCAACAGTTTCATCAGCAGATGAAAAAATAGGGAATTTAATAGCAGAAGCTATGGAAAAAGTTTCATCAGACGGAGTAATTACAGTTGAAGAATCAAAAACTGCAGAAACTTACAGTGAAGTAGTTGAAGGTATGCAGTTTGACAGAGGATATATTACTCCTTATATGGTAACCGATACGGAAAAAATGGTTGCTGAAATTGATGATGCGTATATTCTGATTACAGATAAAAAGATTTCAAATATTCAGGATATTCTTCCGCTTCTTGAACAAATTGTTCAGGCAGGCAAAAAGCTTGTCATTATAGCTGAAGATATTGAAGGCGAAGCTTTGTCTACAATTATAGTAAATAAATTAAGAGGAACATTCACCTGCGTAGGAGTTAAAGCTCCCGGATTTGGTGACAGAAGAAAAGAAATGCTTCAGGATATCGCTATTTTGACAGGCGGTACGGTAATTTCTGAAGAAGTAGGACTTGAACTTAAGAGTGCAACAATGGATATGCTTGGCCGTGCAAGACAAGTAAAGGTTGAAAAAGAAAATACTATCATTGTTGACGGTGCAGGAGACAAAAACGAAATTAAAAACAGAGTTTCACAAATCCGTGCCAATATTGAAACAACAACTTCTGAATTTGATAAAGAAAAATTACAGGAAAGACTTGCAAAACTTGCAGGCGGTGTAGCGGTAATTAAAGTTGGCGCCGCAACTGAAACAGAAATGAAAGAACAAAAGCTTCGTATTGAAGACGCCCTTTCAGCTACAAAAGCAGCAGTTGAGGAAGGTATAGTTGCAGGAGGCGGAACAGCTTATATAAACGCTATGGGCGCTGTTGAAGAGCTTGTTGAAAAAACTGAAGGCGATGAAAAAACAGGCGTTAAAATTGTTCTTAAAGCTCTTGAAGCTCCTGTTCGTCAGATTGCTCTTAACGCAGGCATTGACGGTTCTATTATACTTGATAAAATTAAAAATTCAGGTAAAATCGGTTATGGCTACAACGCTTATACTGAAGAATATGTTGATATGTCAACAGCAGGTATTATAGATCCTACCAAGGTTACAAGAAGTGCTTTGCAAAATGCTGCATCAATAGCAGCTATGGTTCTTACAACAGAATCTGTTGTTGCTGATATAAAAGAACCCGAACCTCCTATGCCAGCGGGGGCAGGCGGAATGGGCGGTATGTATTAATTAGATATTTGCCTTTATCAAAATCGGTGGGAAAAATTTTTCCCATCGGTTTTTTTATAAAATTAACAATATGATTAATATTACATATTATAATTTGAGGTGATATTAATTATGTTAATAGAAAAAGAGTATGACAGACAAGCTGCAAAAGAGTATGCAAATTACTGGGCATATAGAAGAAATCCTATTTATTATAATTTTAATGAAATCGGAGGGGACTGTACAAATTTTGTATCTCAATGTCTGTATGCGGGAAGCGGGGTTATGAATTATACGCCCACTTACGGCTGGTATTACATAGATTTAAATAACAGAGCGCCTGCCTGGACAGGAGTTAATGAGTTATATCGTTTTTTAACTTCCAATAGAACGGTTGGACCTTACGGAATTGATTCAGATGCAGAAAATATGATGATTGGTGATGTTATACAAATGAAAATCAATCATGATTATTTTCATCATTCTGTTTTGGTAGTAAATACCGGAGAAACTCCTTCGCTTGAAAATATTTTGGTTGCATCACATTATAAAGACGTAAATAACAGACCGATTCTTACTTATGAATATACTGATATAAGATTTATACATATAAATGGAGTAAGATATTACGGATAAAATCATAGTTGACAAGGCATTGCAATTATGATAAACTATAAAAGCCGCATAAAACGGGCTTTTAAAAAGCTGTGTAAGCTTTGCCTTGTGTTTAGCGAGTCTAATGTGAAAGAGAGGTGCTTTATGTATGTACGCAGTTATTAAAACAGGCGGTAAACAATATAAAGTACAGGAAGGCGATGTTATTTACATCGAAAAATTGAATGTTGCTGAAGATGCAGAAGTTACTTTCGACGAAGTTCTTTGCGTAGGCAAGGATGATGGCGTTGTTGTAGGAACTCCTAATGTTTCAGGCGCAACTGTTACTGCCAAAGCTGTTAAAAACGGTAAAGGCAAAAAGGTTACTGTTTTTAAATACAAACCGAAAAAAGATTCAAAAAAGAAAATCGGTCACAGACAGCCTTATACAAAGGTTCAGATTCAGACTATCAACGCATAAATTATGATTTGCGCTGAAATTTTTAAAAGTAAAGAAAATTATAAAGGCTTTAAAATATTCGGACATTCTGGATACAGCAGTCAGGGAAGCGATATTGTCTGTGCTGCCGTGTCTTCTGTTTCCAATATGACTGTTAATCTTATATATGAAATATTTAAGATTGAAAGCAGTTTTAAAACAGGAAATGATGCTGAACTTGAATTTGAGATTTATAGGCCATGCGAAATTTCGGATAAAATTATTGAAGCTTTTATATTACAGCTTGAAATTATTTTTGAAGAGTATTCGGATTTTATAAAAGTATCAGTTACGGAGGTGTAATTATTATGTTAAAATTAAGTATTCAGTTTTTTGCACATAAAAAAGGTGTTGGTTCTACTAAAAACGGACGTGATTCCGAATCCAAAAGACTTGGAGTAAAAAGAGCTGACGGTCAGTTTGTTTTGGCAGGAAATATCCTTGTAAGACAAAGAGGAACAAAAATCCATCCTGGAGCAAACGTTGGAAAAGGTTCCGACGATACATTGTTTGCCATGATTGACGGAAAAGTCAAATTTGAAAGATTAGGCAAGGATAGAAAACAAGTTAGTATTTATCCTGCTAACTAATTTTATTGATTTTACCAATAAAGCCTGTCAGTTTGACAGGCTTTAATTTTAATAAAATACAAAAGTGTTTTATATTATTAAATTCAGGAAATAATAATTGCTGATAAAATGTTTTTGTATTTTGGTAAAAAGGAAGGTGAAAATTTATGTTTACCGATATAGCTAAAATATATATAAAAGCCGGTAATGGTGGTAACGGAGCTGTTTCGTTTCACAGAGAAAAATACGTTCCAAACGGCGGTCCCGACGGCGGAGACGGCGGAAAAGGCGGCAACGTTGTTTTTGTTGTTTCGGATCATATAAATACTCTTGTAGATTTTAAATACAAGAAAAAATTCACAGCTGAAAACGGTGAAAACGGCGGAGCTGCAAGATGCTCCGGGAAAAAGGGAAATGACGTTGTAATTACGGTTCCGGCGGGAACTTTAATAAAGGATGCAAAAACGGGAGACATAATTCACGATATGTCTGATAAAGAACCTTTTATTGCTTTAATGGGCGGCAACGGCGGATGGGGTAATACTCATTTTGCAACTCCTACAAGACAAGCGCCTCGATTTGCTAAAAGCGGTATAAAAGGAAAAGAACTTGAGGTTATTCTTGAACTTAAGCTTCTTGCGGATGTTGGACTTATAGGGTTTCCGAATGTAGGTAAATCAACTTTAATTTCTATTGTAAGCTCAGCTAAGCCGAAAATTGCAAATTATCATTTTACCACGCTTACTCCGGTGCTTGGAGTCGTAAGCTTTGCTCCGGGGGAAAATATTGTTATGGCGGATATTCCAGGGATTATTGAAGGGGCTTCCGAAGGAGTAGGATTGGGACATGATTTTTTAAGACATATTGACAGATGCAGACTTTTAATACATCTTGTTGATGTTGCTTCTTCTGAGGGGAGAAATCCCATAGAGGATTTTGAAGCTATAAATAATGAGCTTGTTAATTACAGCGAAGAACTTGCCGCAAGACCTCAGATAGTGGTGGGAAATAAAGCGGATTTGATTTTTGATAAATCTGTTTCGGAAAAATTTAAAAAATATGTCACTGATAAAGGATATAAATATTTTGAAATTTCTGCGGCTACTACTAAAGGAATAGACGAACTTCTTAAAGAAATACGCCGGCAGATGTCGTATCTTCCGCCTTTAAAGGTTTATGAAAGTACGTATATTGAGTCGAACATTACAGATGACGATGACAGAAGTATCGAAATAACAGTTAATAACAATGTTTATATTGTTGAGGGAGAATGGCTTATTAACGTAATAGGAAGCGTTAATTTTGAAGATTATGAATCTCTTCAGTATTTTCAAAGAGTCTTAAGAAAAAGTGGAGTAATAGATAAGCTTGTTGAAAAAGGTATAAAAGAAGGCGACATTGTATCTATTTATGATATAGAATTTGAATTTGTACTGTAATAATCCTAAACTATTTTTCAAGGTGAATTTTCAGGTATTTGGAAAAACATTGAAATCAAGATTGTTATGCGGTTATAATATTATTCCGATATGATTTCATATCGGAATATTTTTTATATATAATGTTATTGTTGAATATATGTTGTTTATCGATTATAATATTACATAGAGGTGATGTTTGTGAGAAAAATATTTTCTTTGTTTCTTTCTGTTTTAATGATTTTAACTGTGTGCATGAATACGTCTGCAAAAACCCACGTTGTTAAAAAAACAGAAGCTTTTGATTTAAGGGATAATCTTGGTTCAAGGTTTTTTCAAAGTGATTATAAATTAAATAATTATGAGGATGCAAAAAGTAAAATAATTTCTTCTCTTGACAATATAGAAACATACATAGATATATATTCTTATAATATTTCTGTTGATGAAGTATTTGATTTATACAGAGATGTAATATCTGAAAATCCTCGGTTTTTTTACGGTAACTGTAGTATTTATGTTTCATATGAAGAATATAACAGAGCGTGGGATATAGAAATAGTATACGAGCAGTCAAAAGAAGAAATAAAGAAAATGCGTAAATTTTATGATGTTGCTTTTGAAAAAGCAGTTGAGGAATGTTTTTCTTCTGATATGACTGATTTGGAAAAAGTAATTTCTGCGCATAATTATATTGTTTTAAATACAAAATATGATTTTGCTACTTACAACGACGTTGTATATAACGGTGGCAAAGGCAGCTTTAATTCATTTAATGCTTACGGCGTATTTGTAAATAAAGAAGCGGTTTGCGCGGGATATGCCTTTGCGTTTAACGCTTTGATGAAATATGCGGGAATAGAATCCGTTTATATTAACAGCGATAATATGAATCATGCCTGGAATATGGTTTTTTTAAATGATAAATGGTATCATGTTGATTCAACCTGGGATGATCCCGGATTTTCATTGACTGATGATAATGATATGGAAGGTTATGTAAGCCGTGATTTTTTGCTTGTAAGCGATAGCGTTATATCAGATGATGAACATCAGCACTATGACTGGGATTTTGACGCGCCTAAGGCTGAAGATAACAGATATTTATATAATTTCTTTAAAAATATAGATACCGGAATGTTTTATTATGACGGAAGATGGTATTATGGTACAGATTATTTTTACGGAGGAAATCTTGTATCAAATGTTTTTGACGGCAGTGATGAAAAAATAATAGATGTGGGAAATTTAAAAGTATACGCAATTGCAAAAAAAGATAATTATTTATATTTTTCTGCATCTGATAAAGATGCTTACAAGGCAAAGTATATATATAAATATGATTTGGAAACCAATGTTTTTGAATGTATTGCAGACTTTTCCGGTACAGAAACGGAAATTATGGAGCTTTCTGTTGATGGAAGTACTTTGCGTTATGTTCAGTATAACAGTACGGGTTATCGTTTGATTAAAATAAATATAGGAAAAAGAATAGAAAATATGCTTGATATTTCAAAAAGTCATTGGGCTTATAACGCTATAGATTTTTGTATGGAAAAATCTATTTTTAGCGGCAAAGATGATAACACTTTTTGTCTTGATGAAAATATGACAAGAGCTCAGTTTTGTCAAATGATATATAATTATATGTTTAGTGATGAAGAGGCTGATTATTTGTATAACAGCTTTGATGATGTAAAAGAAAGCGATTGGTTTTACAAAGCCGTTAACGTCTGCTATAAAAACGGCATAATAAAAGGCGACGGAAAAAATTTCAATCCTGACGAAGCTATAAAAAGAGAAGACGCAAGTCTTATAATGATGAGAATAAAAATAGGAGAAGATGCTATAAAGGCTTACAATACGGAAGAAAAGCTTCAAAACCTTAATAATGAAAATAAATATTATAATGATTTAAGCAGTATCTCGGATTATGCATATAACGCAATGATTGCAAGTCTCGGAGAGATATTTAACGGTGATGAGAATGGAAATATTAATCCATTGAATTCAATAACCCGCGCTCAATGTGCTCAAATGATGTACAATTATCTTCAAAATTAAGGAAGCTGAGAAGAGATTAAATGAAAAATAAAATTAAAGATGACAAAAATTATTGATTAAATCAGATAAATACTAATAATCGATATTTTGTTATTATAGCTTTTAGCATTATGGTGTTTGAAATATTAATGGTCTTTATATATCAATTATCACGTCTTTCTTCGTTGCCGGAAATAGATTCAAAATATTTAATATATTATTCTTTGGCAGTTATATTGTCAGGTATATTTTGTACTTTATTTATAGTTTTAAAAAATAAGATATATATATATTAAGGATATTTCATTGCATATATTTGATTTCTATTCTTCTTTGGTCATCGTTATTTGCTGTTTTTGATGTAAAGCAAGGCAATAATTCTTATGTTTTGGCATATATATTAATTTTTACATCAGCAGGAATAAGACTTCCCAATAAAATACATTGGTTTATAAATTTTATGACAATTACAGTATTTAATATTGGAATATTTAAATCCGGTATGGAAGAGAGAAAAATTTATAATGAAGCAATAAATATATTTATTTTTTTGTTTTGTCTTGTATAATAATTGCTTACAGCAACAGGATATATTTTAAACAGTATATTGCTTCGAATATAATTAAAGAACAAAATAAAAAACTTGTTTTTCTCGCCGAATACGATGAGCTTACGTAAATTCCAAACAGAAGAGTTATATGCAACTTTTTTGATAATTGTATAAATCAAAATATAGATTGCTGCTGCGTTGTATTAGATATAGATAATTTCAAAAGTTACAATGATACATACGGTAATTTAAACGGTGATGAAATTCTAAAAGATATTGCTGATTCTATATACAAATATGCATTGTAAAATGACGGAATGGCAGGAAGATACGGCGGATAAGAATTTATTATGGTTATAAAAAATAAAAATGAAGATCAAGTTGAAGATGTAGTAAAAGCTTTGCTAAAAGAAATATTTTTGAAAAAATATCAAAGAACTGTTACTTTAAGCGCTGGTGGTTGTATGAGAAAAGAAGGAATGAAAATAGAAAATATGATTCGTTTTGCTGATTAAGCTATGCATATGGTAAAATATTCAGTAAAAAATGACTTTATTATGTATAGAGAAAATCAATAAAACAAAAACTCCATACCGAGATATTCGGTATGGAGTTTTTGAAACTTTGGTTAGTATACAAAATTGTATTAAGTAAAATAATAAGATAATTTTTATTTATCTTTTTTCGAAAAACTGCACTGTGGAAAAACGGTGCAGTTTTTACAATTAGGATTTTTTGCTTTGCAGACATTTCTCCCGTGCCATACTAAAAGATGGCAGAATTTTGTTTGATAATCTTCAGGAATTGTATTTTTGAGAGTCATTTCTACTTTTACTGGATCGGTTGAGTCACAAAGTCCCAGACGATTTGAAAGTCTTATACAATGGGTATCCGCAATTATTGCCGGTTTTCCGTAGATTTCTCCAAGTATAAGGTTTGCGGTTTTCCTTCCCACACCAGGAAGCTTTAGAAGGTCTTCCATATTGTCTGGAACCTTTCCGTTATATACCTCTAAAATCATTTTTGCGCTGTCTATAATATTTTGAGCTTTCATTTTATAAACTCCGCAGCTTTTTACAATATTGCTTATTTCTTCAAAATCTGCGTTTGCGTAGTCTTCCAAGGTTTTATATCTTTTAAATAATACTTCGGTGACCTTATTGACTCTTACATCCGTGCACTGAGCAGAAAGTCTTGTTGCAAATAAAAGCTCGTAATCCGTAGAAAAATTAAGCTGGCATTCTACGTTGGGATAAAGTTTTTCAAGCTCGGTATATATCTTTTTTATTTTATCTTTTTTTTTCATTTGATTTTATTTCCTCCCAGTATTTTTTTGTTGATTGTTCATATTTATTGTTTCCATGCTTATAGTATATTTTTCCGACTATTTTATCCGGAAGATACTGCTGTTTATAATAATTATTGGGAAAGCTGTGTGGATATACATATTCGGTGCCGTGTCCCAGTTTTTCCGCGCCTTGATAATGAGAGTCTTTTAAATGGGTTGGAACATCAGAAAAGTTGCCGTTTTTAACGTCTTCCATAGCAGCGTCGATTGAACAAATAACAGAATTTGATTTTGGACAGGTGGAAAGCAGCAATACGGCGTTTGCAAGAGGGAGCCTTGCTTCCGGCATGCCAAGCTGTAAAGCACTGTCTACCAAGGATTTTACAATAGATGCCGCCTGAGGATAGGCAAGGCCTATATCTTCGCTTGCAATAACAAGAAGTCTACGGCAAGGGGATAAAAGATCTCCGCTGTCAAGAAGTCTTGCCAAATAATGAAGAGCCGCGTTTTCATCAGAACCTCTTATGGATTTTTGAAAAGCGGACAGTATATTATAATGTACGTCTCCGTCTCTGTCATATCTGTTTGAAGAACGCTGAGATAATATTTTTACATCATCGAGAGAAATTTCTTTTTTTGAATCTGACGACATAAAATCAATGGTACAAAGTTCTACCGTATTTATGGCTTTTCTGACATCTCCGCCGCAGGAAACGGATATATATTCTTTTATTTCTTCCGAAACATTTAAAATTGTATTATACTCAGTTCCTATTTTTATAAAAGCCTTTTCTACTACTTTTTTTATATCTTCACTGTGTACAGGTTTAAATTCAAATACCGTACTTCTTGATAAAATAGCGTTAAATACGTAAAAATAAGGATTTTCCGTAGTGGAAGCAATAAGCGTTATTTTTCCTGTTTCTATAAAATCGAGTAAGGTTTGCTGTTGTTTTTTGTTGAAATATTGTATTTCATCAAGATAAAGAAGAATGCCGTTTGAATTAAACAAAGTATCTACACTGTTTATAATATCTTTAATATCAGAAATGGAAGCTGTAGTTGCGTTAAGTTTATAGAATTCCTTGTTGGTATTTTTTGCAATAATGTTTGCAACTGTGGTTTTTCCGATTCCGGAAGGACCGTAAAAAATCATATTCGGAATATTTCCGCTTTTTATTATGCGGTTAAGTATTTTATTTTCGCCTATTATGTGCTGTTGTCCTACAACTTCGTCAATAGTATTGGGACGCATTATATCGGCAAGAGGTCTCATTATATCACCTTTTTCTTATAAGGAAAGTAATTGGGTATAATTAAAATCTTTAATTTTGCAGAAATATAAATAATTTTAGATTTCAAAAAGAAAAATTTTTTAAAAGAGGGGCAATAATATATGCCCCGAAAAATTTTTCGATACAATTATAATCTATAATTTTAAT
>CAKTDK010000028.1 GCA_934541205.1 uncultured Eubacteriales bacterium | reverse complement strand
GTACGTTTGTTCCTGCTTTAAGTTCCGCATAAGCAAGTTCTTCAAGTCTTTTTGCCGCCTGTTCCGCTAAAAGAACAGTAGTTTCGGCAATTACTTTATCCTTGCCTGTCAAATCAAGAATATCAGATACTTCAACATAATCTCCCTCTTGTGTAAGAGTTGCGACTATTGCTGTAATATCAAGCGAATTTCCTGACGGTGTTACACCTTCCGTTAAAGAAGCTGTCGGGGTTTCAAGAGAATTAAATCTTCTAAACTCCGTTGATTTTCCTGAATTTTTAGGAATACTTTTTTTCATTCCGTATTTGCATAATGTTAAATTTGGAAGAAGTCTTTCTAAAAGTATTCTTTGATAAAATGTTTGCTGTTCGGCTGTTAAGCCTGTGTAAGTTTGTACTGCCATTTAAAATCTCTCCTTATCCGTTTAATACTTTGTCAAGTTCTCTCTGAAAATCTTTTTTAGACATTTTAAGATAATCTATAGTAGTGTTATCCGTCTTGTCCGTAAGACTTCCGGGAGAGCCCTGAACATTATCATTTAAGCTTTTAATTGTTTGCTGTTCCGCTTTTTTTGCGGTGGTGTTTATATTCCTGTTATAGTTCTTTCTAAGAAAGTGCATTGTAATTGTATCAAGAGAATATTTTCCTCCGTAATTCTGATACATTGTCTTTATATCGTTTTCGTTTTCGATATAAAAGTCCTTTATATCAGGATCAGATTTAAGTCTTTCATCATCAGCATAATACAAGTTTTGTCTTTCGGTATTTTGTATATGCTCTTCAAGCTGTCGCATTCTTTCCTCTGTTTGTTGCTGTTGTTTTAGAAGTTCGATAGGCAAGCCTTGTCTTTCAGCTTGTTCTCTCAGCTCATTTTCATGCACAAGCTCCATATATCTGTCATAGGTGGTTACATATCCCCCTAAAGGATCAGGTATACGCATTTGCGCGACCGTTCTGTCCTGCGTTTCTTTATGTATTCTCTCGGTTTCCTCTTTTAATCTTCTTGCAAAAGCCTGTGTCTGCGTTACATCATTATTAACCTCATTTGCAGTATTATCAGGTGTATTATTAGGATTAATACCTTCCTCGGTGTCCTGTATCTCTGCACTATCGGTATCGACATTACCGCTTTCCATAGCTTCCGCTTGTGTACTTTCTTCTATAGGGTCGGCGATTCCCTCTCCGTTGTCAGCAACGGCATTAGCAGCCTGATTTTCAAATTCCATTTCTTATTTCTCCTTTTTTATGTTTTTGTGCGAGTTTCGGTCTCTCCGTTTTGCAGCACCTTTTTATTGATAAAATATATTGTTATTTAACAATCAATTTAATCATCCTTTCTTTTTATTACGTAAATTTATATACTTTCATTTTCAATCTTGTTATATACCGCTTGCGATATTTCAGGATTTGCCATAGTGTCCGCATATCCTTCCTGTGATATCTGACTTTGCATTTCTTCCTGCGGTGCTGTTTGCTGTTGTTCGGGCATTTGCTGTTGCATTTCCCTCTGCTGTTTAAATATCTCTTTAAGTCTTTCCTTAAACGGCATTACCGTATTTGGTGATAAATCAACATAAGTTTCAACGTCTATATCTCCCCTGTCAAATAACTTGTCAAGTGAAGACTGAGCAAGGCTTTCGCTGTATGCTGATGATGTTCCCACATCAATTTTCAGTTTATAATCAAAATCCTTGTAATCTGTTCCCCTTACAGTTTCATTGTGTTTTTGTCCCATTTCATCCTCAACGGCAAATGTTCTGCCGGTTGAATAGTAATGACGGAAAAATTCAAGCCATATTCTTGCAACATCTTCTATAAATCTAAAAAACTTCTGCTGTATATTCTGTATCGGCACTTTAGCCTGATTTTGAAGCGCTATTATTGCAGAAGCCGCCATATTAGCTGTAAATGCTTCTCCTGTAGACGTGTCCGATACTCCTGCAAGTGTTCTTGTCTTTTCGTATATGCTGTCACTTAGATTTAACGGCATACTTGAAAATGCCGGAGGATTTAAATACCTTACTCCTGCTCCGTTAAAAGTATGTTCAACTATTATTTCGCCCGGCTCATTTGTTATCTTTTGGTCTATACTTCCTTCGGGTATTATAATCTTTGGAAATCCCATATCCTGCACAGCCAATAACTGCATTGCTATATTAAAGTTAATTGCTTTTTGGTTTGGTATTATTCCTTCTACTTCTCCCACGCCAAAAAAGGATTTTTTCCGTCTGTACCAATCAAATTTTGCTATCGGATATTTTTCAAGCCTTGTATTGTGTTCTTTTGTTATGAGGGTTTCTCCTACAGACTTGACAAAGAACACCTGATTTTTTTCTGTTTTTATTATTACTCCGTCTTTTTCTTCTGTTACGTTAACTTTTTTTCGATAATACCTTGTCAAAAGCGTTGTCATGTTCTGCTCTTCATCTTCGGAACGTGAAGTATCATAGTTTTCATCTGTTGTATCAGATGATATATTTTCTATATCTTCAAAGGATATTCCCTCTTTTTTTGCTATTTCCTTAACTTTATCAACATTGACACGTTTGGAAACAATAATATAATCCTGATTTTGTATTTCTTCGTCCTGCGGATTTGAAACAAATATATTAAGTCCGTCTATTATCTCTCCCCTTATTGCTCCGATATATGAATTTGTTATACCGCCTTTTACGTTGATATCCCAATAGTAATGTACAAAGCCTGTACCGTTAGTACACGCGTCCTCGGTAATCTTGTCGTTAAGTTCGTCTTGTTCCAAGTCCTCCCACACATATTTTGCAAGATTTGTATACTTGTCAGCACCTTCCGAAGCGAATTTTATAAGGCTGTTTTCCTCTGTTTCTTCCATTTCTTCGGGAATATCTTCAATAGTTTCATCTGCTGAAAACAATATGTTCAAAGGACTGTTTAAAAGATTGCTCTTTCTCTGATTTACTATGTACTTGATGATGTTCATTACAGGACGTGGCATATACCGTGTACGGTCTGTAGCTGGCGGCCACTGCTCACCAAATTTAAACCGTTCATACATAGGAAATTTCTCGTAATATCCCATATTTTTTTGATATTCAAGTCCGTTTTCATATTCTTTTAATATCTGTGAAGCTGTTATCTTATTTTCCATTTCTGTCACCGTTTAACCATTCGTCAACTAATGACTGTCTGTCATCGGTTTCTTTTTTTACTTCTCTCTTTTCAATAACTTTCTGAATTATATTTTTTTCTATTTCAGGCTCTTTTTTGTTTTCAAGCTGTATTTTCCACCGTAGTCCTAATTGAATACATTTAACGGTTAAAAATCCACCTAATGCAAAACATAATAAATTTGAAATACATAAAATCACCACTGCAAAAAATCTCCTTCCTGTTTTTGATTGTTAAACATCCACAACGTACTTTTGTTTGTCTGTTCAACTATTGTTTTTCTCGGTCTTCCGGCTACAAAATATCTTATTGCGTCTGGAGCGTGCGTTATCTCATGTGGCTCTCTTGCTGTGTCATTTGGATTTTTGCTGTCATACTGTAGAAGAGGCAAACACCTGATTAAGTTCTGACAATTCTTGAAAAACACTATATTAGCAGTCTTAATCCCCTGTTCATCTTCATAAGGTTTAAGCCATTCTTTTAAATCAAGCCAGCCTTGTATACGGTCATTATTTGCTTTTGTTAATAATAATCCGTTATCTCTGAATATCTCCGCTATGCTCCGTCCTGTTTCCTGCCGTTTGTTCCACATATCAGGCGGCGCAAATATTTGATATATTTCTTCTCCTGCTTTTGCGTTTAATATCTCCTGTGCCGCTTGTGATATAATCAAGCCGCTTTGGTATATCTCTTTGTATACATATGCTTTCCCTCTTTCGTCTAAGGCTATAAAGTAGCAGGCAAACATATCTAAGCCATAGTCAAAGGCTATATATCTTCTCCAATGCTTTGGAATTTCAAAAGGCTCAACAACGTGTATATCTCTTGAAAATTCTTCAAAATACTGTCCCTCTAATACGTCCCAGTCACCATACAGCATTGCTTTTTTTCGTTTTTCAGGAAGATTTTCAAGAGTACGCACATAATCAGGATCGTTATCCATAAGAAATTTATTGTCATACACGCTTGAACGGATAAATGTATAATCTTCTTCCTTTTCATTGTTTTTATATGTTCTGTCTACAAAAAGCCTTTTTACCCATTCATGCCCCACTCCGCCGGGGTTACACGTAAAATACATTCTTGACTTGAATTTCTTCCCCTTAATCAGTCCGGAGCTTCTGTTACATTCTGTTAAACACTGAAATTGAAATTCCGTAAACTGTGTTGCTTCTTCCATGAATATTACGTCATAGCTTTGTCCTTGATACTGCAATACATCTTTTTCATTGTCGCAATATCCGAATTTTATATTGCTTCCGTTAATGAATTTAAACACCTTATCGGTATCTTTATATTTCATAACCTTGTTTTTAATAAGTTCATTAAATACCGACATCATTGGCTTTATATGGTTTTCATTAACCTGCGAATACGTTCTTCTTAAAAAAAGTATTTGTATGCCGGAATAATTTAATGCCATTAATACCGCTTTTGTTCTTGCGGCATAGCTTTTGCCGCCCCCTCTTGCTCCGCCATATGCTGTATATCTTGTCTTTGACTTGAAAAATTCAAGCTGGGGTGGATATAACTTAATAGGCGGTATTGTGACCGTCATTCCCCTAATCCCCCTATATCTTTTGAAAACTCTATCTTTATTCCTTCGTCTATGCTTGCGTTTATCTTCTTGCTGTATTCATCAGGTGCCCTGTGTTCAAGCAGCCATTTGGATATGTCAACATCACCCTTTTTGATATTCTTTGCTATATTTATCTTTGCTTTCAGCTTTACGTTTTCCCTTAATGCTTCAAACCGTTCTTTCATTTCAGGGTTTTTACGGCAATAATTACTGTATGTTTTTCTATCTATTCCAGCATATATACAAGCTTGACTGACGTTAAGGTCATATAAAAATCCCTCTTCCAGCTTCTTAATAACCTTTTCAGTCATTACAGTATTTCTGCCGCCGACATTTGTTTTCTTTCTCGGCATTTCAAACTCTCCTTTCTTTAAAAATGCAACAAAAAAGAACGCTTGAATAACTCAAACGTTCTTAAATATCTAATTTTTCACATTACTATTATATCATACATAAGTGTAACATTGTGACACATCTTTTTATTTTTATAACTAAAAATAACGGTTATTATATGGATTTTTATGCTTAATATATATTATATTATTTTTCATACTTAATATCGTTAAAATTGCCTGTTTTAACTATTATAACTCTATTTCTTCTCCTGCATCTTCTTTATATTGCTTCTTTATTGCATTTTTAATATATCCGTTTACAGTTCCACCATTTAATTCTGCTATTTCTTTAATTTTATTTTTATTCCCCTTTTTTACTGTCAAATTAATTCTATCATATGCGTTAGAATTAAATTCATTGTTATATTTGATTTTATTAAATTTTCTATCAGACAAATGTATCACCTCTTGACATTTTTATTACCTTGTGTTAAAATTTAGATAGAAAAAGGAAATGATTTAAATTGTTTCCACCAACAAACAATATTTATTTAACCGCTCATTTGGCAGAATGGGCGGTTATTTTTTTGCTTGATTTGTTTATTTGTCTTTTTCATCTTCGGTATATTCCATTATATCACCGGGCTGACAGTTTAGAAGTTTACAGATTTTAGCGATATTAGTCCAAGAAATAGGTTTTTTTTCTCTTAATGATTGTATAACTCCTTCAGCAAGCAATTTTTCTTTTCTTAATATAGACGTATTATATCCGTTTTCTTTTAAAGCAGAAAGTATATCTATTTTATAAACAAGTGGCATTTAATCAACTCCAATTCATTATTAAAAAATATAAACATTATTCTCCATGATACATAGTATAACACAAAAATACACAGAAATAAATGTAAAACATATACAAAATATTACACAGAATATTGTGCAAAATGTCAATTGCATTTACACAATAATCTGTGTATAATATACTCACAAGGTTAAGAAAACAAATAAAACGAAAGAGGTATTTATTATGACTATTAAATTTATGTATAACGGAATTAAAATCAACGGAAAACTTTACAAGGCTTCATATAACAGATATGACAATAAAACAATAGTATTATATCTAAGTAATTATGAAAGGCTTCCGTTAAAACCCGATGAAATAGAAATAGAAAATGAAAGCGATATAATGACAGACTATTTCGAATCTGATACATTAAGAATTAAACCCGATACAAAATATTATGAAGATGCTTTAAAAGGTTTTAAAGCTGCCGAAATCCATAATGCTAAAAGAGCCGTTAAACATTTTGAAACAATGCTTAATAAAAGAAAAGGAACTTCTTGCGAACAATTTTATGCCGAAGAATTGAAAAACAGACAAAACATACTTGAAAATTTATTAACTGCATAATATAAGGCGGCTTAAATACCTCCGTTACGCTAAAAAACATTATTTTGATAACATAAACCGTTATACGAATAATTAAAAAACAGGGGAAAAACAATATATATTTTATGTAGCATTAAATGTATATTTATATTTTTGGTTTTTCCCCATGCAATTATACAGCTACAGTATTACAGTAAAAAATAATCTCTCTGAAAATTCAGAAAGATTATTGTAAAATTGTATTGATTAAATTATATGTATGTGCTATAATAAAAGCACAATAGAGGAATGGCTTTGACGTTCCGCACAAAAGACTATTTATTTAAAGTCGTCCATCTGCGAAATGGGCGACTATTTTTTTATGTAAAGAATAATTATCATTACTATTAATGCAAAGGAAATTACTTCTTCCCCATAACCACCCCCAATCATTGAGAGTGTCGGAACAGTCGCCACCATTCCTCTATTGTGTTGTGTATTATATCATAATTGGCAATATTATATTGAAAAAGAAAGGGCGGAAAATGACCGCCCATGCTAAAACTATTCATAATGTTTCCAAAGACGAATTATTTTAATAATCTGCTCTTTTCTAAAAACTTCATAAACTAATCTATGCTGAATATTAATACGTCTTGAATATAATCCTTTTAAATCACCGGTTAATTTTTCGTACGGTGGTGGATTTTGAAAAGGATTATTTTTTATAATATCAATTAATTTTTTTGCTTTTGATGAAAGTCCTGCTTGTTTTAAATTTTCTATATCCTTTACTGCTTGTTTGGTATACCGGATACTATACATTAAAAATTCACATCACTTTCATCTATACATTCTGATAGCGGAGTATTTTTGCCGTCTAAAAGAGTTTTTTTATATTCAGGGTCAGAACTAAGATAAAGAGTTTCTATTAATGAATTGTAGTCTTCTTCGCTTATTATAACGGCATTTCCTTTTTTTGTAGAAATATTTATAACTTCGCTGTCGTCAATTGCCATAGATACTAAATCATAAAGCTTTGCTCTTGCGTTTGTAACATTTGTATTATACATAATTATCACCTCATACATATTATATCATACGTTATAACGTACGTCAATATATTATATGCAAATTATTAGAAATTATTTATAAAAAATAAACCTCTCTGTAATAAGAGAGGTTTTTAAGTTAAAATAAATCACTATGTGATCCTGTCCTGGTTAAAGACAGTGTTAATATTTCATGTTCAATTTTATAAATAAGTAACCAGTCAGGAGTAATATGGCATTCCCTGTGCCCCTTAAAATTACCTGCTAAACTGTGGTCCTTATATTTAGGCGGCAATGGAGTACCATTGCATAATATTTCTAAAACATCTTGCAATAATTTAGGGTTATATCCACGTTTAATAACCATTTTATAATCTTTTTTAAACTTAGCTGAATATCTTATTTTAAGCATTTAAATCCTCCATCAATTCAGCAACACTATCAAATGATTTACTTAAGTTTTTATTGTTATTTACATCATTAATCGCCGAAAGCGTTTCAGAATTTGGAATATTAAGAGATAATTCGAAAGGTATACGCTGTTCTCTTATAACTGCTTTAGCAAAAAGGTTGACAGCTACAGAAGGATTCATTCCTATTTCGGAACAAAAATAGTCGAATTGTTTTTTTACGTTTTCATCCATTCTAACATTTAAAGTAGTTTGAGCCATGATTAACATCTCCCTTTTATATTGTATATATATTGTAATACATTTTAAATACTTTGTCAATATATTATATGCAAATTATTAGAAATTATTTATTTTTTAGAAAATAAACCTCTCTTAGTATAGAGAGGTTTTTGTTATTTTAGAAATTCGTCTATACTTACATGAAAATAATCTGCAAGTTTTTCTGAATAGATTTTATTAGGTACAGTTTTGTTATTTTCCCACATTACTATATATGGTTTTGGAATATGCGTACTTTCAGATAATTCTATTTGTGTTATTCTCTTTTTTGTCCGTAATTTTTTTAACTGGCACATTTTTATTTTAATCCAAAATCTATTATGAACATATTTACTCCATACGGTTGACTTTCATAATTGGGATCATACTGATCTGATATATATTTTAATTTACATGAAAAATTAATATTTTCATCACTAAAGGTCATTGTATTTTCTCCTATCCTATTAAATCCATAATAACCAAAAGAATCATATATTCCGATATCATTAAATACTTGAACGGCAATATCGCTAGACATAAATGGCAATGCTGAAATTATAAAATAAGAATACAAATTTGCATAATTAGTATAAGCTTTTTCATAATTTTGTCTTGGAACATAAAAAATAGATATATTATCAATATATTCTTGTCCATTCATAGAAACTGTATCAAAACTAATATTAAAACTAAAAGTACTTTCAGGAAGAACTGTATTTATTATATCAAAGTGTACAGTCCCTTCATCAGAGATAAAATAATATTTTCCTGCTTCGCTATCCCATTTATAATCAGCAATATATCCCTCATATCCAGTATCTGCAAGAGAATTATTAAATCTATATACAAAATCGTCAAGTCTTAAAAGACCTACATAAGAAAAATCAAACAGTCTGAATATTGCTGTTGCCGCTTCTGCTCTTGTAGTCGGCTTTGCAGGGTTAAAGTTTCCGTCACTGCCTTGCATAAGCCCCACATTATACGCACCTGAAACATAAGGCAATGCCCAAGAAGATATTTTATTATAATCTCTAAAAGTTAATGAAGTTATAGCGGGGTTTGATATTTCTGAAAAACTGATATCAAAAAGCTGACAATATACATTAACAAGGATTTTAGACATTTGTTCTCTTGTTACAGGGTTTTTAGGCTCAAATTTGTTATCTCCCACTCCTGAAACAATGTCATATTCATAAGCAGTTTCAACATACTTGCTAAACCATTCGCTTGCCGGAACATCTGCAAAAGTATTTGTTTTATTCGAATAAGATATAACTTCATACTTTACAAGAGTATCTATAACAAGTTTACAAAATTCTGCTCTTGTGATGCTGTTATTAGGCTTAAAAGAACCATCGTTATAACCTGCAATAATATCCTCTGTTATTAATGTATAGACTTCTTTTTCAGCCCAGTGTCCTTTTAAATCGTTTGGTACTTCATACGCAAACACTCCAACGCATAAAGAAGGGATAAGCATTGCAAAACATAAAATTAATGCAATAATTCTTTTTTTCATACTTTTCATATACTCACCTTTTTTAAAGTCTGCCGACTGTAAAATATACCATAATTATACATAATATATTTAAATTTGTCAAACAATACAATAATCGACAAAAACCGCCTAAGATAATCCTTAGACGGTATTTTTATTATAAAAAGCTATTGGTAAAGATTACTCATATAAGAAAACATTACTTGTATCATTTTCGACACTATTCGACTAACATATTAGTTGGAGGTGTTTAAATGAAGTATAATAATTACAAGGCTTCAAGAGATGCAGGATGGGAGTTGCTGTTAAAGTATAAAATTGATAAGCTCCCTGTTAAAGTAAGTGATATTTGCCGAGGTGAAAATATTATTATTCGTTCTTATGAAAAGGCTAACAGTTTTATCGAAAGTATAGGTTTGAAAAGTAATACAATAAATAATGACGGCTTTTCAATCATCTATAAAGGAGAAAAATTTATATTCTATAATGATAATTGTGTTGTCGGTCGTCAGCGTTTCACCATCGGACACGAATTAGGACATTTTGTAATGGGACACGTACAAGAGGGAGTTCCTACATACCGAAACAAAGAGCCTAACAGATATGACAGTCTAACAGAACAGGAGGCTAATATCATAGCTTCAAGAATTTTAGCCCCTGCGTGTGTTTTATGGGGAATAGGTGTAACTACCCCCGAACAAATACAAGAAATATGCGGCATATCAAAACAGGCGGCTATATGGCGTATGCATAGGCTTGAAAAACTTTATGCAAGAGAACAAGTGTTTTTAGCCACTTATGGATATAGCTGTTTTTTGCAGTCTAAATTAGAGAAACAAGTATATAAGCAGTTTAAAGACTTTATAAAATTCTATAAAGGAAAATTATAAATCGGGATTATCGTCTTCGTCCAGTTGTTCAAGTAAGGCTTCTATGGTTTTCAGCTTGTCTTTAGACATACGATATGTAGAAGTTTTACCGTCCCTGTGCAATACTATTCCTTCTTCTATCTCCTCTGATTTTTCAGGGGGGATTTTTTCATCCCATCCCATAATATAAGCAGGGGTTACATTTAGAGCATTAGCAAGAGAGGCTATTTTATCACGTCGCATATTAGCAATATCTCCACTTTCCCAACGAGAAACTGTTGCTTCGCTAACACCTACTTTTTGTGCTATTTCAAGCATAGTCAGCCCCAATTCTTTTCGTCTATTTTTTAATTTTTCGCTTGTAGACATATATTTTACTTCATCACTTGAGAGAGAGTCTACGGAAACGTTGAATATAGATGCTAAATTTTTTACAACTGTAAACAATGGTTCTTGCAAACCATTTTCATAACGGCTAAGAGTACTTTTATTCATTCTTCCATTAAACTGTTTATTATATATTTGACATAAGTCATCCATAGAATATCCGTTGCTCTTACGCAATTCTTTTAATCTATCTTTAAACATTTGTTGCACCTCCGATAACTGAATAATAGCATACTTATTTTAAAAAATCAATATGTGTTGCAAAAAAAATAAAAAATAATTTCAAAAAAGTTATTGACAAAGCAACAAATACATGGTAATATGATGTTATCAAAAAAGCAACAAGGAAACGAAAGTAGGTGAAATAAATGAAAAAAGAAAAGGTTTTAATACATGAACCATATAATAAGTTAAAAGGTTTCGCAGTAGAAAAGGGCATAAAATATGCGGATTTTGCTAAGTTATTAGGGGTTACTATAACTACTATTTCTATGAAAATAAATGGTTATTCTGATTTTTATTTAAATGAACAAAAACTATTAAAGAAACATTATGGAATAAGTGATGATTTTTTTTCTTAAATTAGTTGCTTAAACGATAATACAAGAACCGAGGTGAGAGAAAGTGTTTAATAATAAAACAACAAAAGAAGTAGTTATACAAGACGGAACAAAAATAAAAATGTCTTTAACCGTTCAAAGCACAAAAGAATATGACAACTTTGAAGAATTAAAGACATTGCTTGGAGCTATTAAAGGACTTTATCAGGAAATAACTGATGAAACCTTAAGCAGTAATGCAGCCGAAGCTGTAAAAGATATGTTCGGAATTAAGCAAGATAACGAAATATAAGACTACCGATAGCGGTAAAAAGAGGGATAATCTCTTGTGTTATTTCTATTGCTTTAGAAAATTTACCCTTTGGAATGGGTTTATTGTTTTTAATGCAATCTTGCAAAGTATTGATGAGTTCGTGATATGTTTCTTGGTTTGATACTTGTAAGCTATTAATAATGTTATGCAGATCCTCAAAATCACAACCGTTATTTATGTTAACAGTATTGTTGTTTCCTACATTAATTCCTGATGAATCATATATGTTGACTGTTGGACATTGGAAGTTAGAATCGTCTTCTTGATTTTCGAAATAAAACGCTCCTTCAGAAGTAAGACATAATTTTCCTATTTCATTATCATCTGAAATGGATAACTTTATTAAATTATCTTTGTTTAGTTCTTTAAAAGCCGAAACTACCAAACTTCGTTTATATTGGTCGGAAAAATGGTCAATGATAACATTCATCTTAATACATTCTTCAGCTTCAAAATTATCAACAATGTATTTTAAAACAATTTCAGGTGTTGTGTATGATTTATTCATAAAAACCACTCCTTTTTGACTAAATAATACCATAGTTGAGGGAAAATAACAATAATTACAATGAAAGAAGGTGAGAGTATGGAAAATAAAAAGACAAACAAAATAAAGTTATCTATTAATATGGATGACCTTGATAAAGCGCAGGAAAAAGCGAGCAAATTAAAAGATACTTTGTTAGAAGTAAAACGATTAATAAATTCGATTAATAGCAAAGAAGACGTTAGACCTATAGAATGTTTACAGCATGACATAGATAGATTGATAAGAGAGTTTGGAAAGTTATCTTTGAAAGTAGAAAAAATAAGCAGAAACATAAAATGAAACGAGGTGAGAAACATGGAAATTAACAAAAAAAGTGTATATATCTTAAACAGAATACTTCATATTTTATCAGGAGAAAAATGCACTATTGAAGAGGCAATAAATATACTTTCATACGGTCAGAAAGTAATTTGCAAAACATCAACAGTGCAATTCAATAAAAGCAATGAATTAAAGATTGAAGATTAACGTTTGGCTAACGTAGTTGATATGTCGGTCAACTGGTCTTTTTGTAAATCATTAATAGTATCAAGTTTTACAAAAATAAGGCAGTCGGATATATCATACGAGGTAGCTGTTTTAGTGATTTTAAATTTACAATTATTATTACATTTGCCATTTATAAAAGGACAAAAATCATTCATGATAATTCCTCCTTTCCTTTGTATTTATACCATTATATTACAGGAAAGGAGAGAAAGCAACAAGAAAAGAGGTGAGTAGAATGAACAAATGGACTTATTTGTCGTTAGTGTTACCGATTATATCACTTATTGTGGCGGTAATTTCATTGATAATAAAGTAACAACGAAAGAAGGTGAGAAGATGGAAAAAAAAAGAATTATAGATTGGATAGCCGCAAGCAATTTAACCGAACTTGAGATTAAAGATGTAATCGAATGCGGAAAAGAAATTATGAAGGTAATAAAAGAAAGCAAACTGTCACAATATCAAGCAAAACAAGCATTAAAATTTGTAACAGTTTGTTTAGATGAGGAAAAAGTTTAATCTTTTTTTGAATTTTTGTTTTTAAAGTATTCTACAAATATGCATTCATTTTTAGAATTTAAAAATTTACAACGTGGGTTACATACTTTTTCTACACTACCCATTAATGTAAGAGGACAAATTATTTGATTAAAATCCATAATTGCTATCTCCTTTCCTTTGTATTTATACCATTATATTACAGGAAAGGAGAGAAAGCAACAAGAAACGAGGTGAGATAAGATGAAGAATAAAATAATATATTTAATAAAGCAAATTGTGCCAATGATGTATTTTAGTAAATACAAAGACGCCAATAACAATCTGGAAATTGCTATATGGCGTCAATGGTTAGGTAAAGTAAGTTGGGTTAAAAGATTCAAAGTTTAAGCCTTTGAATACTCCGTCCCATTGCATTTCGGGCAAGGCGGTAATGTATCACTTGTATCATCTAAAACGACTTTTTGGCTACAATCTTTACATTTATATGTACCTTTGCCCGGCTTTTCACCAGTTTTCGGCATAGCAATCCCTCCTTTCTTATGTAATATAACCCATTATATAACAAAAAAAGGAGAATAAACAACAATATGGCAAAGTGAGGTGATACCAATAAACATAGTAATCAGTATAATGCTGTCCGTGTTATCAGTTGGGACAAGCTTAATAATAGTATTGGGAACGTATTTAATGATTAATTTAATTTTGAACGAAAGGAAGATTAAAAATGTTAGAAAGAGAATTTATAAATTTGCAAAAAATAACCGTACAAATTCCGACACTTCTTACTGATGACGGACGGGCGAAACGTTTGGGAATGAAATTAGATTTAGAACTTGACACACTTCCTCCGGTTGATAAGGAAGCAGTAAGAGAAGCGTTAACAACGCTTTATGAAGAAATTATGAGCTATTTTGAATAATAGCAATAAAGAGGGTAAAAAAATGGATTGGAAAGAAATAAGAGATAGATTGGAAAAAAACTTTTCGAGTTTTGTGACTATGAAAGAAATATGTGAATTTACAGGATATCAATATTCAAAAGCGTGTGAGCTTTTATATGGATTGAATCCGGTACTTGGCGTAAAAGGGCATAAAGGAGCTAAATATTTTTCTGACCATGTTGCGAAACGTATTGTAGGATTGGAAGTGAAACAATGAAAACAAAAGTAATAATATGGCTGTGTATAACAGCAATATGTGCAATGGAAGTATTCAAGGACATATATTTGACTGGGACTATTCACGGTAATGGACTGATGTTCCTGTTATTGCCTATACTGGTGTTAATAGTACCGAATACATATAAAGAAATGAAAAAAGCATTAGAGGAAAAAGAAGATGAAGAATAAGAAGAAAGCCTGTCAAGAACGGCAATTCTCAACAGGCAAAGCGTTTTAACGCTTATCAAAATATTCAACTAAAGTGTAACAGAATTTTAAAAATAAATCAAGAGGAGAAATAAAAAAAATGTGCAGTGAATGCGGACAAACCCCATGTATGACAAGGTGCCCGAACTTTGAAGATAAGAAAATCGGGTACTGTCATAACTGCGGAGAGGATATATATAAATGCGATACATATCACATAGCAGATGACAATATAATATGCGATGATTGTATTGCAGGTTATTACATGAATAATACTAAAACAGACGATTTAAGGGAGTTTTTTGATCAGCAATCAGTAAAAGACAGATACGAATATATATTGTCCTGTTTTTCCAAAAGTGAGCTTGTTGAAATATTATCAGAAACATTATCAAGAGAAGATTTAGAAGAATTTGCAAATCAGCTTGATACAGCATTTATCGAATGGAGAGTTGAAAGATGAATATAAGGGTATTAAGAGCGGATGAAATAGAGTGTCGTGTACAGACGGTAAAAAAAGACGGGTGCAGTGTACTTCTGTATAAGGATGCCAGATGTGATATGAAAATACTTGACGAAACATTTGGTGTAAATGGCTGGCAGAGAACTCACGAACTAATAAACGGAAATTTATTCTGCAACATAGATATATGGGATATAGAGAAAAACTGCTGGATAAGAAAGCAGGATGTAGGGACAGAAAGCTATACGGAAAAAGAAAAAGGACAGGCATCAGACAGTTTCAAAAGAGCCGGATTTAATGTTGGTATAGGAAGAGAGCTATATACATCACCATTTATATGGATTAAATTAACTCCCGAAGATTTTAAAACAAACGCAAAAGGCGAAAGCAAACTTAATACAACTTTCAGCGTTGCGGATATAGGATATAACGATAAAAGAGAGATAAACAAACTGTCCATATCTGACAACAAAGGCAATATAAGATATACATTCAGAGAAAACAATCAAGACGAAGAAATGGAAAAAGAGCTTGCAAAGAAAATAACAGAAAAAGAAGCAGAAATGATGATTTTCATATTAGAG
>CAKTDK010000027.1 GCA_934541205.1 uncultured Eubacteriales bacterium | reverse complement strand
GTATAAAGATTATTATTCTTATTTTTACGGAAAAAGATTTAAATATTTTATCAAAAAGTTTTCCGGAAACAGAAAAAAATATACAAAATACACCAAATAAACCGGATATAAAAATACCGGAAACAGTACCCGATAATACTGCAAGACTAAACAAGGACATAAATATATAAATACATCCTATTACAAAACATATTATATTAATGATAAGCATTTTTTACTCCTTTTCATAACATAATGCAATATAAAAGGACTCTTCGTCTAAATAAGATGAAGAGTCCTTTTGATTGCAAAACAAATTATTTTACGCTTATACCAATTTCTTTTGCACAGTCAGGACAGATATTTTTGCCTTTATAATAGATATTATGTCTTGCATTACCACAAAAAATGCAAGCAGGCTCGTACTTTTTAAGTATGATACAGTCGTCGTCAACATAGATTTCGAGAGTATCTTTCTCAGAAATATCAAAAGTCCTTCTCAACTCCTTAGGAAGTACGATTCTTCCAAGTTCATCAACTCTTCTAACAATTCCAGTAGACTTCATTTGTCAAACCTCCGCTTAAAATATTTTTACACACTTAATTTATCACAAAATCTTTTATAAGTCAACAAAAAAATATTCATTTTTATGAATAAACTGTAAAATTATGGTTGTTTATAACAAATTAAATATTTTTTCATTTTAAATTATGTATTACTAACAAAATGTATTATCAAAAATTTACCTTTAACTTGTCTGTAGTTAACCTTTTTTTATTTATAATTAAAAAATTGTTTATTGTTAACAATTTAAAATATTATGTATTGTATAAAACGCTGTTTTTTTTTAAGTTATTCATAAACTATGTAAAGTTTGTGTAAAATGTGTTATCATTTTTAGGTAAAAAAATATAAGGAGATATTATAAATGAAAGGAAAAAGATTGTTATCATTTGTATTGGTTTTATGCTTAATTGTAACAGCTTTGCCGATGAATCTTGTAAGCGTTTTTGCTGCTTCGGGAATTTCTCATGAAAAAGGTTACATATTAGGTATTACCGATCAGGAAATTAAAAACGAAGATATTCAATTTAAAAGCGGAAGCGATGATTTAAACGGATATGATGTTGTTATTACTTCTGATGACAGTAATGTTGTTGTCAGTGACAGCGGAATAACCGCTTCCAAAAAGGGTATTTATATCTTAAACGTTAGTTACGGTACTTCAAAAACTGAGGTTTATCTTCTTATAAAAGATAAAACCGATAAAGAATATGTTCTTTATTCAAATGATTTTGAGGATGTATCCGGCGAAAATCTTCCGGAAGATTTTGAAAATGTCTGCGGAGACAGCAGTCGAGCTTTTGTAAAAGACGGAAAGCTTCATATTAAGGCTTATGATGTTGGAGGAAGTTCATATTTACCAAATGTAAAAGTTCCGGGATCAAGTATTGTCCTTTTGCCTAAATTTTTAAGGGATTTTCCTGATATCATTATAAGAACAAACACTTCATTTGAAAAAGTCTATAATGCTGCAAGATGGATGTCCGTTGCTTACAGATATGTAAGCTCAAGCAGTTTTTTCCATATGTCTTTCAGACAAAATGGTACGGAAGTTGAATGTACAAAATATCTTGGAGGAAGTCAGTGGCAGAAAGAAAGCACTCAGCCTTCGCCTTTTGCTCCGGGAGTAATACCGCTTAATAAAAATGTTAACGTTGCTATCGGCGTAAGAGGAAACAGCATACTTGAATATATGGACGGTTATAACGTTGCAAATGTTCAGACTGATGCTATAAGCAGTATCGGATATGTAGGAATAATTGCAAATCAGTGTGATATAGCTGTTGACGATATTAAAGTAGTTTTAAATGAAGGGCAAAAGGTTTCAGAAATAGAAGTTGAAGGTCAGGATGATATTCCTTTAGTTCCTAATACAGGATTTTCTGAGGTTTATATGCCGAAAACAGCTATTAATACAGACCCTTCTACTTTGGCATATATAAACAGCAGAGAAGATTTTGAAATAGCTTCAGGTGAAAAAACACCGGCTTCTGCCGTTATTAATATGGAAACTGTAAGCGGAGAAGTTGTTGCAGTTGATAAAAATGGTGAAACAATAGCTTCTATTGTTGAAATTTTTGAATTTTTAAATGGTAAAATAATGCCTGCCTTTTCTGTTAAAGATGAGGAAACAGCATTAAAACTTGCAAAAATTTTGAAAACAAACTCCATAGGAGATACATTTATTATTTCAGATAATACCGATTTGTTGAGAAAAGTTTATGCTGAATATAATATGATGAGAGGAATTGTTGATTATACTTCTGCGGATTTTTCTTCTGTAACTGATGAGTCTGAAATTATGCAGACAATTATGGAGGAAACAAACAAAGCTAATACAAAAATTGCGCTTCTTCCGGAAAGTCTTGCATCAAAGGAAAATATAAGATATTTGCAGAGAAGATTTATGACAGTATTTGTTGAAGCAGAAAATACTGATGCAGCTTCTCTTTGGAATATGATTATTGCAGGAAGCAGCGGAATTATATCTTCAAATTGGGCTGATATAATAAATATGATGGAAACTATTGCTCCAAATACCAGAGGAGCTACTCCTATAATAACCAAAACTCCTTTTATTGTAGGACATAGAGGACTTCCGTCACAGTGTCCTGAAAATTCAATTTCAGGAGGACTTGCCGCTATTGAAAACGGTGCTGATATGGTTGAAATAGACGTATATCTTTCAAAAGACGGCGTAGCATTTCTAAATCATGATTATACTTTGGACAGAACTACAAACTGTACGGGAAATAAAAATACTGCTACAATGACTATTGATGAAATTACAAGCTATAAATTCAGACAAGTTGTAAACGGAAATATAACTTCTACTGTTCTTGACGAGCATGTTCCCACTGCAAGAGAATATTTTGAGGCTATGAAAGGAAAAGATGTCGTAATCGTATGTGAATTGAAAACATCTGATCCGAATATAGTTCCTGCTATGAAAGAATTAATTGAAGAACTTGATATGAAAGATCAGTTTGTGTTTATTTCTTTCTACAGAGACCTTATTGCACTTACAAACGCTCAGATGCCTTGGTCAGCATCCGCAGATCTTAATTTAAACGGTTCTACCAATGATAAAAATATGGCTTCGAATATGAAAAATCTTTTGACCGTTACAAGAACATATAATTGTATTCCTGACGGGGCATACAATACATATTCACTTGCTTATATAAGAAATGCAAATTACAGAGGCGTTCCTATTTACTCATGGACTTATAGAGACGAAAATCTTCTGAGAAGTCAGTTTGTAAACGGTCAGTCCGGTCTTACAACAGATTATTCAAATTGGGCAAAAACTTATACTACAGATGTATATGCTGATGATGAAAGACTTGCAACTGATGAAACAACTCTTGTTATGTCTACTGCGGAAAACCAGACAACTGCCGTTAAATACAGAAGAAATACTAAAATAGGTATAAAGAGCGCTGTTACAAACGGTAAACTGTATCCTATTTTAGATGACGGAGTTATTGACGTTGATAAGGGAGTATTTACTAAAAATAAAAATACTCTTGCCTTTATCAAACATACTCATGTTTTAGGTTCTTATAGATATGATACTTATTCAAATGCTTATACGGTTTATTTTGGAGAGGAAGTTTTGAAAAATCCTTCTGTAATTTTGAAAGGTGAAAATGAAGAGGTATCCTATGAGATAGCAAACGGCGAAACAAGCTTTGAAATGGAAGTAAACGAAGATACTTCAAAGGTTGAAATAAGCTGTGAAAATATGGGTGAATATAAAGTTTATGCCGATAAAGATTGTACAACTGCAATTGAAGGTGAAATTGATTTAAATAAGAGAACAACCGTAGTTTATATAAAAGCAGGAGATATGGTTTATACTCTTACGATAAAAAGACCTATAAAACAGTTTATTATTGTAAAATCAGGTGAAAAAGAAGTTTCTTTTGAAATCAATGATGAAATAACAGAAGAAAGAACTCTTGAAGTTAATGTAAGCGAAGAAACCTCCGCTATTGAACTTGCGTTTGATGATGTTTCTGATTATCAGATTTATGCAGATCCATACTTTACAGTTACCTGTGAAAATAATATCCCTGTAAATGAAAGCACTGTTAAAGTTTATGTGAAAGTCAAAAATTCAACATATACAGTTATGGTTAAAAAACCTGTAAAACAGTATTCATTTACTGATATGAGTGAAGGCGACTGGTTTAAAAAATATGTTGATGCTTTAAATCCTTATGGAATTTTAAAAGGCGACAATATTGATGAAAATGCAGGAACTGCTACAATAAGAGGAAATGATCCTGCTTCAAGAAACGAAACTGCTATCTTTATTTTGAGAATGCTTGGTATCGAAGCAAATATTTTTGCCGATGAAAAAATGCCTTTTGTTGACAGAGATGAAACCCAGGCGTGGTCTGACAATTATGTAAAAGCCGCTTATACTTTAGGATTTATTAAAGGTGAGGAAACAGAAAACGGTTTAGTATACAGAGGAAAGGATAAAATTACAAGAGCTGAATTCTTTGCGCTGATTGCAAGAGCTTTAATGCCTTTAACAGATGATGAAGGATATAAGGAAGTTAATTTTGATTCTTTTGCAGATAAAGAAGATATTGAAAGATTTACCTGGTTTGAAAACGAATTTAAGTTTGTTATCTATACCGGAATTGCAACAGGTAAAGACGATGGATTAAAACCAAATGAAGATGTTTTAAGATGTCAGATTATTACCGCTATAGCAAGAGCTTTAAATCTTGAAAAATAAGTAAGTTTAAAGGACAGTGAATTTTAAATTCACTGTCCTTTTTGTAAAAGTGCTGATGTTATAAGCATTTTATTCAAGATAAGTTTTCGCTTTTTCCGTTTCAATTATCCATTTATCATAAAATTCTTTCATAGTTTTAGAAAGATTATCAGAAGTTAATAGTTCCGACGGAAAGTCATATAAAGATAAGGAGTCGTATTTGTCATTTCCTTCATAGGTTGAATCGGGTTTTGAAAGGGGATTTTGAAGCACGATTGAATATGTTTTTATTTTTAAATCGTTTGTTTTCATAAGATTATTAATTTCTAAAAGAATTTTAGCTAAATTATCCCATGTTCTTTCATTTGAATAAAGATATATTGATATATGAGAGTTTGTTTTGTTGCTGTGTATATCGTATTTAAAATCAAGAGGAAGATTTTCTGCTGTAGTAAGCTCAGTTAATATATAGTCATAATCATATTTGAGATTTGATTTTAAAATTGATTCTATATCTTTTTGGTACAGGGTGTTTATTCTTTGCAAAGTGTTAAAACCGCTTGTTACATAGGAAGTATAATTATCGCTTATAAGTTTTCCATCCCAGGAAAAATAAATTGAAAAGTTTGTGTCAGTACTTGTTTTTGATTGGCAATGAACTATATAATTACCAAATTTAAAATCATATAAGGGAACATCTTTTTTAAGATCTAAATCAGGATATGTTTTTTCAATATAATTTTTTGAAGCGTTTGATACAATAATTTTAGATAAAGGATTTCCTGTAAAAGAAAAGGTAATATAAAGTATGAAACCTATTAGAATAAAGGCTAAAACAGCGCAGAGAATTTTTAAAACTTTTCTTTTCATAGTTTTGTTTCCTTCCTGAAAGCAAATTTTAAAAGCATAGCTATAATTATTCCTAAAAAGGATAATATTAAATAAAATACGGAATAAATGATTCCTGACGGGGAAAAAATTTTATATTTGATAAATTCTTCTAAAGTCAGCCATGAAAAAGATACAACAAATATGATAAGCGGTACAAAAAAACTTTTTTTCTTTAAAATTATATAGCTTAAAGCTCCTAAAGAGGGCATAATAAGAAAATTATAGAATACGTTTATTCCATTTGTAATCGCAGAACCTAAAAGACATCCGGCAACTAAAATAATAATTGAAAAGATATAAACGCTTTTTTTTATGGATTTTATAATTTTTTTATCGTTTACATTAAATTCAGGCTGTTGGATATAATAATTTTTGCATTCCTCACAGTTTTCTATATGTTCTTTTACTAAATTTATACTGTCTTGACTTGCAATACCGTCTTTTACAAGAGGCATTAAATCAAGACAAACATCACATGAAATACTATTCATAATAATTCTCCTTTTTTAATAGTTCTTTGATGCGTTTTTTTGTTCTGAAATCAATAACTCTGGCGGAATTTTCGGATATATTATATTTTTGTGAAATTTCATAAAAAGAATATCCTTTTATTCTCATTAATAAAATATCTCTGTTTTTTTCAGATTCTTTTTCAAGAAGCTTTAAAATTTTTTCTGCAATATATTTATTGATAAGAATTTCTTCAGGATTTTCTGAAATATAAATTTCTGTAAGAGTATCAAGGCATATGTAATTATGTTTTTTTCTTAGATATTCATACCATTTATGTCTTGCAACAGAAAACAGCCAGGTTTTTATATCAGAATTATTTTTGAAGGTGTAGAGGGATTTAATTGCAGATAAAAAGGTTTCGGATAATAAATCTTCTGATAACTGCATATCATTTGTCAGACTTACAAGATATTTAAAAATATCGTCTTTATATTTATAATATAAGGTTTCTATTTTAAACATTTAAATCCCCCTTTCAGAATATTAGTGATGAAAATAAGCAAAATATTACAGATTCTATAAAAAAATTATATCATATGTATTTAATAAGGTAATATTTTAATAAAAAATTAAAAATAATAATATAAAGATATTGACAAAATAAGGCTTGTTATGATAAACTATCATAGTCGTTGATACGGAGAGGTATCGAAGTGGTCATAACGAGGCGGTCTTGAAAACCGTTTGTCCGCAAGGGCACGTGGGTTCGAATCCCACCCTCTCCGCCATATATGCCCTTGTAATGTACAGGGGCATAAAAAATATTATTAATATTTTCACCAAAACGGAGAAGTACTCAAGTGGTGAAGAGGTGCCCCTGCTAAGGGTATAGGTCGTTAACGCGGCGCGAGGGTTCAAATCCCTCCTTCTCCGCCAAAGCTGAAAGGCTTGATATTACTGGAAAATCAGTTGTATTAAGCCTTTTTACTATGTTTTTAAGTAATTTTTATTTTACGTTTTTTATATGTTTGTTACCTTTTTTAATGCTTTTTTTCATAAAAAGCAACACGAAAAGTTTAAAATGGTTTAAAATAAAGATGTTTAAGCAATAATCAAAGGGTTCGAATCCCACCCTCTCCGCCATGGAAAACCCTCATAAATCAAGTGTTTATGCGGGTTTTCCATATCCGAATGTTAGAAATCGCAGGGGTAAAATCCTTGCGGTTTTATTATTTTTCGGCATTGTTATCACAGCTTTTATGATAACACATCCATAAAACAGGTAAGGAAAGCAAGCGGCAAATCCGTGACAAACAGCCGAATTGTTGTAAAAATGTTATCAAAACGAGTAAGGGGATATAAGGCGATACAACCAAATATGGGGCGATACATAACCATAATATTTGGAGGTAAAATAAATGACTAACGAAAACAACACCCTAAGTCCCGCATAATCGAACTTATCAGCAATGTATCCGGCGCATACTCCGCTCGGTTTTGGGACGGATTGCGAGAAGTTTCTGGCACATTGTATACTGTCCGAAAAATAAAGGCTTTCCTTGAAACACTTTATTCCACGGGCAATGTGTTGGAAGCCTACAACTTAATTCTGGCAGTATTCGATTTGATTGCTGTTGAAATTCCGTCTGTAATTTTTGAACTTGCACCCTACCCGGACGCAATCAAGCGGTTCATCATTGAATTTCTATTCGACATTGACGACTTGCTGCTCGACTATGAAAGCAAAGAATAAAATTCGTCGTATCAACAGTAACTCTGTATTGGGGACGCCCGTACAAGAAATTGCTGATACTGCTTACTATGGCATTGGCAGGTCTTTCAAAAAAGAGAAATCCACTACCAAGGAATAACCATACCCTTTTGCAATGAGAGATGTGGTGTGGGACGCTTGTTCCCCCTCTTCATACCTCTCCCCCTCAAAACTACCTGTATTACCCGAAAAAGAGATATTACAGGGCGATGATTTTCGTATTTTGCAGCATTTTTTCTTTTCGGATTGTGCAAGTACCAATGAACCGGGAACACGATGTGATATACCAGCAAGCATCGCCTTTGCGATACCACAAAGGCACTTGTCAGGGAAAATCCCTGAAACCCTTAATCTTTTCCTTGTTTCAAGCGGAAAGTCAGACAGTTGGTACTTGACTGTTAAAAACAAAAGCCGCCTGCACAGCAGATGGCTTGATTACATAGTTATTCTAATAGGGTATATCTTGCAATTAGATATGTTGAAATCTTCTTTTGTTTCTGCTATAGTTTTCTCGGAGGTAAGAACTATGGAATTTCGGGTATTAAACTATTTTTTAGCGATAGCACGAGAAGAAAATTTTACAAAGGCGGCCGCACAGCTTCATGTGACGCAGCCTACATTGTCAAGACAAATTGCACAGCTTGAAGAAGAACTCGGCGTGGAACTGTTTGTGCGGAGTAATCACAATATCATTTTAACCGAGGACGGAATGATATTGAAACGCAGAGCGCAGGAAATTTTATCTTTGGCAGATAAAACAAAACGGGACTTTCTGCATAAAGACGAAAATCTGGAAGGTGTTATCTCAATCGGAAGCGGTGAATTTTTATCTACCCGCTATTTAACAGATTGCATTGCCCAGTTTCGCAAAAAGCACCCGCTTGTACGCTATGAGTTTTACAGCGGAAACGCCGGAAATATTCGTGATCATATCGAAAGAGGTCTTTTGGATATAGGCTTGATGTCGGAGCCTATTGACATACGAAAATATGAATTTATCAGTATGCCGGTTAAAGAGAAATGGGGCGCTTTGGTGCATGAGGATTCCCCACTTATCAATAAAGAATTTATCTCACCGCAGGATTTGGTTGGTATTCCGCTTATCATGCCTTTGGGCGATTTTGCGGAAAGCAATATCGGTAAATGGTTTGGTGAATATGCTTCACAAATTGATATTATTGCAAAAGGTAATTTGCTATATAACGAAGTAATGATGGCTCAAAGCAATATAGGTGCGATAATCGGTATCAAATTGAATTGTAACTATGATGGATTACGGTTTATACCTCTTAAACCCGCTCTCAAAATTGACACTGCACTGGCGTGGAAAAAAGAACAAATTTTTTCTGCCGCAACTGCTGCATTTATTGAGTTTTCAAAGCAATACTTAAAAGGCATTTCTGATAATAAAATATAAGTATTAGACATTTCAAATAGCTGGATTTATAATAAAGGTGTTCCAAGACGGAGCATCTTTATTTTTTATCCTTATCAGAAAGGAAGTTTGAAATGACAATCAACGAAGCGAGTGAACGATATAAAATCCCCATTAAAATCTTGCAGGAATATGAAAGCTGGGGGCTGTGCAGCGAAGTCAAAAAAATAATGGGTTCTTGGCATTATGATGAAAGTGATATTGAACGATTAAGCACCATTATGACGCTTCACGACATCGGCTTTACAAATGATGAGGTGAAAAAATATATGCAGTTGCTTTTGAAAGGAAAGTCAACCGAGAAAGAACGGCTGAAAATGCTGTGCGAAAAAAGACTTGGGACGCTGGACGAAATTCACTTTAAGGAAAAACAATTAGATCGCTTAGATTATCTTCGGTTTGAAATACAAAAAGAAAACAAAGAATAATCAACTTGAAAGGAGTTTTCACAATGAAAAAGGTATTTTCAATTCTTATGGTTCTTACCCTGCTGTTCTCTTTGGCAGCGTGTAGCAGAGGCACAAACAGCGGAGATTCTTCCTCACCTGCACTGCAAAGTGGCGAGCCGAGTTCTTCTTTAACCGAGGATTCGGAGAATCCAAGCGTTTCTTCTGAACCGACCGCCCCGGATTCCGAGCCTACTGAAGCAGGAACAAAATCATTGGTTGTCTATTTCTCTTGGTCGGGCAATACCGAAAATGTCGCCAAGTCTATTCAGAGCCAAACAGATTCCGATATTTTTGAGATCAAACCCGAAACTCCGTATAGTGACGATTATGATACTGTTGTGGATTTGGCACAGGAGGAACAGCGAAACAACGCGCGCCCTGCAATCTCCGGCAGTATTGATAATATCAACGATTATGATGTCATCTATGTAGGATTTCCGAACTGGTGGGGAGATATGCCGATGATTCTCTATACATTTTTCGATACTTACGACCTGTCTGGCAAGACGGTAGCTCTGTTTTGCACCAGCGGAGGTAGTGGACTTTCTAATACGGTAAATGAGGTAAAATCCCTTGAACCGAACGCAACGGTAACCGAGGGACTTCATATCGGCAGCGGTTCATCGTCCAATCCCGATAATGCGGTCAGCGAATGGCTAAATGACATCGGACTTGCAAAATAGGAGGTCATTTTATGAAGAAAATTGTATCTCTGATTTTATTGCTTTCCCTCATTTTTTCTCTGGCGGCTTGCAGTCAGCCAGAAAAATCTGACACAAGTTCAGACCAGCCACCTGCAAGAAATTCTTTGGAGGTAACAGATATGCAAGTACCCGAAAACTTTGTTTTAATTAAAGGCGGTTCATTCCAAATGGGCAGCCACGATTCCGAAGCGTGGCGCAGTGCTGATGAAACGCAGCACTCGGTTACAGTCAGCGATTTCTATATGAGCAAATACGAGCTGACGCAAAAGGAATATGAGGAAATCACAGGCGATAATCCGAGCAATTTCAAAGGGGATAATCTGCCGCTTGAAAATATCTCTTGGCTTGACGCAGTAGCTTATTGCAATGCCCGAAGTGAAAAGGACGGCTTAACCCCGGTCTATACAATCGACGGTCAGAATGTTTCTTGGGACAGAAGCGCAAACGGCTATCGCCTGCCCACCGAAGCCGAATGGGAATATGCCTGCCGAGCCGGAACGGCAACACCGTTTTATATGGAAAACTCTCCAAGTGCCGAGGACGCAAACTATTACGGTCATTATCCGTATGAAATCGAGGACAACTATTTTTCTCAGGGAAATTTAGAGATAAAACCCGGCGAATACAGACAAACTACCGTTCCGGTGGATAGTTTTTCAGAAAACCCCTATGGTCTTTACAATATGCACGGAAATGTAAGCGAATGGGTATGGGACTATTACGGTGAATATCCAACCGATGAACAAACCGACCCCGCTGGTCCCACTTCCGGCACGCTGCGGGTTTATCGTGGCGGAGGCTGGAACGATTTTGCTAAAAATATGCGCTCTGCTTACCGAGCCACACTGGAACAGAATAAAGGCAGCTTTAATCTCGGTATTCGTTTGGTATTAAATGCGGCTCCTGGTGCGGGCAGCGTGCCGAGTACGGGAGCGCAGCATAACAGCAATTCAGAAAGCGGGAAAATACTAATTGCGTATTTCTCGTGGGGCGGCAATACAAAAGGCGTTGCCGAAGAAATCCAGCGTCAGACAGGCGCAGATTTGTTTGAAATCACACTGGTAAATCCATATTCAAGTGATTACAACACCGTTTTGGACGAAGCACAGCGAGATCAGAACGCACAGGCCCGCCCGGAACTTGCAGGTCATGTAGATAATATGGACGAGTATGACACCGTTATGATCGGTTATCCCAACTGGTGGGCTTCTATTCCTATGCCGATTGCTTCTTTCCTTGAAGAATATGATTTTTCTGGTAAAACGATCATTCCGTTCTGCTCTCACGGCGGCGGACGTTTTGGACAGAGCTTAACGGCTATCGCTAAACTTGCGCCAAACGCCGCAATGGGTGAATCTCTTTCTATTCACTATTCGGGCGGCTCGGAGCTTTCGAGTGATGTTACCGATTGGCTTGAAAAGAACAATATTGAAGCAAATTGATGAAATCGGAGGAGTTTTATATATGAAAAAACTTGTAGCATATTTTTCGGCAAGCGGTGTTACAAAAGCCGCCGCCGAGCGTTTGGCAAAGGCGGCAGGTGCGGATTTATTTGAGATTAAACCCGAAACACCGTACACCTGTGCCGACCTTGACTGGACGAACAAAAAAAGCCGCAGTTCTGTTGAAATGAGCAATCCTAACTCTCGTCCTGAAATTGCGGAAAAGGTATCGAATATGAGTGACTACGACACCGTGTTTATCGGTTTCCCGATTTGGTGGTATGTTGCGCCCACCATAATCAATACCTTTGTGGAAAGCTATGATTTTTCGGGAAAGACCATTGTTCCCTTTGCTACCAGCGGCGGCAGCGGAATGGGTAAGACCGTAGAAGTACTGAAACTGCTCTGCCCGACTGCAAACTGGGAGAAAGGCAAAATGTTGAACCGTGTTTCAGATCGGGAACTTGAAGATTGGGTAAAAAGGTTTTAAGCAAAGAGGAAATTTATGACGGAAAAAGAAAAAATGCTCTGCGGCGAGTTTTATGATACAAGGGATTCAGAGCTTCGTCGTTTGAGCAATCGTGCCAAAGACCTTATGCGTGTATATAACAGCCTGCCCGCTGAAAATATGGAACTGCGAAATCAAATCATTCATTTGCTGTTTGGTTCCTGCGGCGAGAATGCCCGTGTCAATCAACCGATTTGGGTGAATTACGGCTGCAATATTTTTCTCGGTGCAGGAAGCCTTATTAATATAAATTGCACCTTTTTAGATACAGGCAAAATCACAATCGGTGATAATACTTTGATAGGCCCTGACGTTAAAATTTATACCGCTGTTCACCCGATTGAGGCAATCGAGCGTATTTACACAGATAAAAGCGGCAAACAGGCAATCCGCACACAAACGGTTCCCGTAGTGATAGGAAACAATGTTTGGATTGGCGGCGGAACGATTATTCTGCCGGGTGTCACTATTGGAGATAATACTGTGATCGGTGGAGGAAGCGTGGTTACAAAATCTATTCCGGCAAATGCCGTTGCCTGCGGAAATCCCTGTGAAGTAAAAAAGATGTTGGAGCAAAACAGATAAGAGAAAATTTTATGCCGCATATTGATATTACAATGATTCCCGGACGGGATGATACGGCTAAAAAAGAGATAGGTCCGGCAGTTCTTGGCAAAGGAACTGAACATTGATAAAAAATTCGTTTCGGTGTGGATTGAAGATGTCGCAAAGGAAGAATGGACTGTTCATATGGAACGCTTGAAAGACAAGAAGATATATGTAGCGACGGGTGTATAAGGAGATTTTTTATGGAGTACACAAAATTAGGAAATTCAGACCTCAATATATCTCGTATTTGCATGGGGTGTATGGGATTCGGAGAAGCAGGAAACGGCCAGCATAGTTGGACGGTTGATGAAGAACATTCCCGTGAAATTATCAAAAAAGGCTTGGAGCTTGGTGTCAACTTCTTTGATACAGCAATCGCCTATCAAAGCGGCACAAGCGAGCAGTACCTCGGCAGAGCGGTTCGGGATTTTGCAAAGCGTGATGATGTTGTAATCGCAACAAAGTTCCTGCCTCGTACTAATGAGGAAATTGAAACGGGGATCACAGGACAACAGCACATTGAAAAAATGTTGGATAAGAGCCTTGAAAATCTCGGTATGGATTATGTGGATTTATACATTTACCATATGTGGGATTATAATACGCCCCTTTACGACATTATGGAGGGCTTAAACAACGCCGTAAAATCTGGCAAAGTTCGTTATATTGGTATTTCCAACTGTTTTGCCTATCAGCTTGCAAAGGCGAATGCACTTGCCGAAAAAGAAGGCTTTGCGAAATTCGTATCGGTACAAGGACATTATAACCTAATCTTCCGAGAGGAAGAACGGGAAATGGCAAAGCTCTGCAAGGAAGAAAACATTGCAATGACGCCGTACAGCGCACTTGCAGGCGGACGGCTTTCCAAACGCCCCGGTGAAACCTCAAAGCGTTTGCAGGAGGACAGCTATGCACATCTGAAATACGACGCTACCGCCGAGCAGGACGGTATCATCATTGACCGTGTGGCGCAGCTTGCCGACAAGTACGGCATTTCTATGACGGAAATCTCTCTTGCTTGGCTGCTCACAAAGGTTGCTGCTCCCGTTGTGGGTGCAACGAAGCTCAACCACATTGAGGGTGCGGCAAATGCGGTGGATTTGTCTTTAAGCAATGAAGAAATTACTTATTTGGAAGAACCGTATATTCCACACAGCTTGGTTGGCGTTATGGCACAAAATACGCCTGCTGCCGCAAAGGAAAAGCATGTCTGGTCCACCGGCAGTAGAAAAATTTGAGAGGAGAAATTAAAATGGATTTACATATCACCGACCCCGAATTTGCAGAACGCTTTGAGCATTTTGCATTTGAAGAAGTGATAAACGAAGAAAATCAGCAATTAGAACCTTCTACCCGCTATCTGGCGATTTTAGCAACACTGATTGGCTGCGGCGGCGCAGAAGCATATAAAGAAATGCTGCCGAAAGCACTTGAAAACGGTATCACTCCGGTAATGGTGAAAGAAATCGTCTATCAGGCAACCGATTATTTGGGCTACGGCAGAATGTTGCCGTTTCTGAACTGTACCAATGAAATCTTTTCAGAGAAAAAGATTCCGCTGTCCCTTGACGGACAGGCTACCACTACCCTTGAAAACCGACTTGAAAAGGGAATTGAAACACAGGTAGAAATCTTCGGCGAACATATGAAAGAGGACTGGAAAGCAGGTCATATCAATCGCTGGCTTGCGGCAAACTGCTTCGGCAATTACTATACCCGAAAAGGTCTTAATCTTTCCGAGCGTGAACTCATTACCTTTTGTTTTCTTGTGGCGCAGGGCGGTTGTGAACCGCAGCTGATCGCTCACGCAAAAGGAAATATGAATATGGGAAATGACAAAGACTTTTTGATTCGTGTTGTTTCGCAGTGCCTGCCTTATATCGGTTATCCCCGCAGCCTAAACGCTATTGCCTGCGTAGGTAAGGCGGTGGAGCAATGAAACCGAAAGCCGTTATTAAATTAGCCGTCGATGTTTTTATGACGATTGCCCTGCTTTTCTTAATGGGCTATCATTTTTGGGGAGAAATACTGCACGAATGGGTGGGCGCCGGAATGTTGCTCCTTTTTATTGCTCACCACATTCTGAACGGACATTGGCACAAAGCCCTATTCAAAGGGAAATATAATGTGCTTCGTATTTTGACGCTTTGCATTGATTTTCTTGTACTCGTTTCTATGCTCGCTCAAATGTATAGCGGTATTGTGATGTCCCGTTATGTGTTTGATTTCCTGCCATTTAGCGGCGGTATGTCTTTGGCTCGCCGGCTTCACATTCTCGGAGCATATTGGGGTTTTCTTTTGATGAGTTTACATTTGGGACTTCATTGGAATATGATTTTGGGAATTTCCCCAAAAGCGGCAGGGATAAAAAGCAAAGCAAAAAGCCGCAGTATAATCGCTTTCATCATAGGATTGGCTATCGCCGGATATGGCGTATGGGCGTTTATCAGCAGAGATTTTCCTACCTATCTGTTTTTGAAAAGCGAGTTCGTATTTTTGGATTACAGCGAACCGAAAGTTTTGTTTTATATGGATTATCTTGCACTTATGGGACTTTGTATCTTTATCGCCCATTACAGCACAAAGCTCATACGAAAATTTAAGAAGAAAACGAAGGAACAGCAATGAAAAAAGGTATTTTACTATTTTTAAGTTTACTGCTGTGTTTTGGTCTTGCCACCTGTGCAAAGCAGAAACGAAGCCGTCTGTTTCCGAGCGAAGTTCCGGGCAGAAGCAGTCGGACATACAAAACAGCATAGAAGTTTCAGAAAATCAATGGGCTAATTCGCAGGAGCCGGAGCCATCGTTAAGTAATACAGAAACGCCGAAAACACCCGAAAAAGGAGAACGAAAAGTTAAACTGACAATAGACGGACAAGAATTTGATGTAACCTTATATGATACCTCTGCCGCTAACGTGCTTTATGATATGCTGCCCCCTTGAACTCACCTTTGAGGATTTCAATGGCATAGAAAAAATTGCTTATATGGATAATGAACTTCACACAGAGGGAGAGCCGAACGAGTTTGACCCTGATGTTGGCGATTTGTGTCAGTATGCACCGTGGGGCAATTTATCAATCTTCTATAAGGATTTCCGCAACTCAAATGGGCTAATCTCTCTCGGACATATTGATTCTTGCATGGATATTATAGGTGATAAACCTAAAACAATTCCTGAAAGCAGTAATGTTTCAAATATTCAAACTCAATACAGTGATATGGAAAACAATAACAACTTACAGAGCAAAATTACTAATGTAGTTTTGCTCTTTTTTTATTTTTAAAAAGTAAGATGAAAATATTTT
>CAKTDK010000026.1 GCA_934541205.1 uncultured Eubacteriales bacterium | reverse complement strand
CGCAGCGCATTCTTTATTATAATATATGCAAAAATATGTATTTTTGTAATAAAAAATATTTTAAACAATGCTTTTTTAATAAAATCAATAATTTTTATCTAAATCTCTTTTGAAATATATCATATCACAAAGCTGCACTCCACCGTCAAATATAATATGATCATAATTATCAATAAAAAAATTTTTCACTCTGTGAGAATAAACAAATCCGTTCTTTTTATAAAAGCTAACCGTATCAGGACTTTCTCCTGTTCCAACTAAAATAGTTTTACATTTATTTTTATATATATCAAAAATACAATTTAAAATTTCGGTTCCATATCCCATTTTTTGATGCTTTTCATATACGGCAATATTTTTTATTTCATATACTTCATCGCCTTCATAAGTCAATACGCAAACTCCTATTAAATCTTTGTCATAAAAAGCATACAGCTCACCTTTAAATAAATATTTATCAATCATTGATTTTTGTTCGTCACCAATTAATAAAATATCATAAAATTTTTCTTTTTCGCATTTTATTTTTTTATATATTAAATTTTCAAATTTATTTCTCATGTCTTTCCTCTACGAATAAAAGCGGCTTACATTTTTGTAAGCCGCTTTTAAAATACTAAAATTATTCTTCATCGCCGCATTCGTCACAGCAGCAGTCACAATCACAGTCTTCCTCAAATTCAAGTTCAAGCTCTGTATTGCAAACAGGACAATTTATTGTTCCTTCTTCGACTTCATCATCTGAAACGCAGATGATTTCACCGCATTCAGGACATTCAACTTCATAATCCTCACTACAATCTTCACAACCGCATGAACATTCATCACCATAAACTTCTTCTTCTACATATCCAAGATCCTCATCAATTTCATCGATAAGGTCGTTCATTTCATCAACTTCATCTTCGATATCGCAAATAGCTTCTTCAAAACCTGCACATTCGTCCTCAAGGTCAGAAACAGTCAAAGCTAAATCTTCCAATACATCAATAATTCTTGAAAGAACTTTTCCCTCATCTGTTTCACTGTTAATCTTAAGACCTTCAGCAAATCCTTTAAGGTTAGCAACTTTTTCGCCTATTGTCATAGCTATCACTCCTTAGTTTAATTTAATATATATTATGGTCTACGCTCTTTCCATATATTCACCGGTACGGGTATCAATTCTGATTTTTTCCCCTTCTTCGATGAACAGCGGCACCTTAACAACAGCGCCTGTTTCAACAGTAGCAGGTTTTGTTGCTCCTGTCGCAGTATCTCCTTTAAAGCCCGGCTCTGTAGCGGTTACTTCAAGTTCAACAAATAAAGGAGGCTCAATACCGAATACATTTCCTTTATAAGAAATTATTTTTACAATCATTTCTTCTTTTACAAACTTAAAATTATCCGAAAGCTGATCTTTATTAAGCGGCATCTGCTCATAAGTTTCAAGATCCATAAAATAATACAAATCTCCGTCATTATAAACATACTGCATATCTTTTCTATCGATGTAAGCGGTCGGGAATTTTTCAGTAGGGTTAAAAGTCTTTTCTATAACTCCTCCTGTAATGACATTTCTGATTTTTGCCCTTACAAAAGCAGCTCCTTTACCTGGTTTTACATGCTGAAACTCAATAACCTGGTATACCGTACCGTTATCATCAAAAGTTACGCCGTTTCTGAAATCTCCAGCTGATATCATAAATTACCTCCAAAAAATACAAAAAAATTTCTACTAACATCTATTTTATATTATATCTTCATTTTTTTCAATAGTATTTTATAAAATAATTAAATCCTTTGGACTGGACGTTAGATTTATACAGCCTTCTTTAGTAATATAAACCATATCTTCTATTCTGACTCCGAATTTATTTTCAATATAAATACCAGGCTCAACCGTCATAATGGTTCCTTCTTCAATTTTTCCTTTATAAACGGTATTAAATGCAGGCATTTCATGTATTTCAAGCCCTACACTGTGCCCCAATCCATGACCGAAACAACCTTCATAATTTTTATATATTATATCTCTTGCGATTTTATCTATTTCAAATCCCGTAACCCCTGCCTTAATTTTTTCAAGGCACGCCTTCTGGGCTTTCAATACAGTATTATATACTTCTCTCATTTCTTCTGTTACTTTTCCAAGCGCAACTGTCCTTGTCATATCGGAACAATATCCATCATACATAGCTCCGAAATCCATAGTTATAAAATCTCCGATTTCAACCTTTTTATCTCCCGGAACTCCGTGAGGTAAAGAAGAATTTTTTCCCGATACGACTATATTATCAAAAGCAAGAGCGTCTGCTCAGTTTTTCTTCATAAAATATTCAAGCTCAAGAGAAATTTCCTTTTCCGTCATACCCGGTTTTATAAAATTTATTATATATGAAAATCCTTTGTCTGTTATTGCCTGAGCCTTTTTTATTCTTTCAAGCTCTTGCTGTGATTTTATTGTACGCTGATGTAAAATAAATTCCGAAAAAGGAATAAATTCAATTTGTGGAAACTCCTCTTTAAGCATATTTAACGCAGCTACCGTCACAAAATCGTCTTCAAAACCTATTCTTTTTATATTTTCTTTTTTAAATATTTCATCAAGCTGGTCTTTTCTTTTGGTCAGCAAAATACACTGAGAGGTTTTTATTGTCGCTTTTGCTTTTTCAATATATCTAAAATCTACAAGAAAGTAACTGTTCTGCTTTGTTATAAGCGAAATTCCTGCGCTTGACTTAAAATCGGTAAAATATCTTCTGTTATACGGAGACGTAATTATAACCGCGTCAACGTCTTCAAGTTTTTTTTGTATTTTTTCTATATTAGTCATAATTCCACCCCATTAAATAAATTCTGCAATTCCTTTTACAGCAAGCAAATAGCTGAATTTTCCAAATCCAATAATACTTCCGGCGCAAACAGGAGCAATTACGCTGATTTTTCTAAATTCTTCTCTTGCATGTATATTGGAAAAATGCACTTCTATACAAGGAATTTTTATAGCAGCAATAGCATCTCTTATTGCAATAGAATAATGAGTATATGCTCCGGCATTTATTATAACTCCGTCATATACCTTTCGTGCCTGCTGTATTTTTGTAATTAACTCACCTTCAATATTAGACTGATAAATATCCGCGTCAATATTAAACTTTTTTGCATATTCTACTATTTCATCATTAATTTTTTCTATACTTTCATTTCCGTAAACCGTCGTTTCCCTCTCGCCAATAAGATTTATATTCGGTCCCTGAACAACTAATATTTTTTTTCTCATTTTCTGTACCCCTCGTATATCAATTTCATTTTTATTGCATCATCGGTTTGCGTCCCCGCAGATTCACATATAATGGTAGGACTTAACCCTCTTTTATAAATAAGCTCTCCAAGCGGCTCGAAAAAAGGCCCGTATACCTTATCTTCAAAAGTAAGATGCCTCTTTTCTCCGCCGTTTTCAGTATATTCTATTTGAGAAAAATGACTGTGAAAAACCTTCATTCTGTCAAATCCAAGTTTATTTTCTACTTCATCAAGAATCTTTTTATAATCATCGTAACCTTTTACAGCGCCGAAAGTTCTTGCATTAAGATGTCCAAAATCAATTGTCGGTATCATTCTTTCATCAACAAGACAAAGTTCAATTACTTCCTTTAAAGTACCAAGCTGATTTATTTTTCCCATAGTTTCAGGACAAATTATAATATGTCCCAATCCCATATCATCAAGAGTTTTTACAGCTTTTTTCATAGTGTCCAAAGCAAGTTCCAAAGCGTTTTGCCTCGTCATTTTACTGCATGAACCGGAATGAACGACAATTCTTTTTGCGCCAAGCTTATCTGCCGCTTTGGCGCTTTGAACAATGTAATTAATACTGTTTTCACGCTTTTCTTCTTCAACGCTTGATAAAGATATAAAATAAGGTGCATGCACTGATAAAACAATATCATATTCCTTCGCTTTTTTTCTCAAATTTTCCGCTAAAGCATCGCTCATCCTGACTCCTCTGCCAAACTGCACCTCATAAGCGTCAAGTCCGTTTTCCTTTAAAAAGCCAGGCATCTGCAAAGTCGCTTTATTTCCCTCTGAATAAAACCTGTCGCAGTTTCCCGCAACTCCGAATTTTGCTTCGGACATATTTTTTATACTCATTTTTTATTCTCCTTTGAATACCTGTCAATAAACGGTTTTTCCATTTTTCTTTTAAATTTAAATAAAAATGTTTCCTTCAAATCTATAGGATTTACCATAACTGTAAACATAGACAGTCTGTTTCCGCCAAGAACATCGGTAAATATCTGATCTCCTACAACCGCAATTTCTTTATAATCAAGCTTCATAATTTTTGCCGCTTTTTTAAAAGAAATTTTCAAAGGCTTTAAGCCCCTTGATATATATTCAAATCCTAATTCTTTATTAAACTTGTCCACTCTTTCTTTATTATTATTGGAAATTATAAAAAGTTTAAACCCATCTTTTTTTAAAGAAAAAAGATGATTTAAAAGTCTTTCATCAGGGACTTTTACCTTAAATCCCACAAGAGTATTATCAACATCATAAATAATACCTTTTATATTATGTTTTTTTAAAAAATTACTGTCAATATCATATACGGTGTCAACCATAATTTTAGGAACAAAATTATTAAACATTACAATACTCCTCGGACAAATTTCAAAATATATTATAATATATTCTGATAAATAATACCATACAATTATAAACTAAATATAAATAATTTTTAGTTAAAATATAACATTATTTTACATCATATGTTTTAATATATCAACATCAAATATTATTTGCTTAATTATAAAGTTTTTGATATCATTATATCAGAAACATATAATTGGAGGAATATTTTTGAGTTTTTTACCTGTTTCAAAAAAAGATTTAAAAGAAAATAATATAGATATACTTGATTTTATCATAATAACCGGAGACGCTTACGTTGATCATCCAAGTTTCGGAACCGCTATAATTTCAAGAGTATTGGAACATGAAGGTTTTAAGGTTGGAATAATTTCTCAGCCGGATTGGGAAAAAGATGAAGCTTTTAAAATTTTAGGCGAACCCAAATACGCTTTTTTAATAAACTCCGGCAATCTTGACTCAATGGTAGCGCATTACACCGCAGCAAAAAAAAGACGAAGCGAAGACTTTTACTCTCCCGGAAAAAAAACAGGAAAACGCCCTGACAGAGCAGTTATTGTATATTCAAACAAAATAAAAGAATTATTTCCTGATAAAGATATTATAATAGGCGGACTTGAAGCCTCTTTAAGGCGATTTGCCCATTATGACTATTGGTCAGATAAAGTAATGCCGAGTATTCTTTTTGACAGCAAAGCGGACCTTTTAATATACGGTATGGGAGAAAATCAAATAATTCAAATCGGAAAACATTATAAAAACGGCAAAAAAGCAAAAGAAATGACAGATATTTTGGGAACCTGTTATTTTACCGACAATATATCAAATTTAAAAGATTACATAAGCTGTCCTTCATATGAAAAAGTGCTGCAAAGCAAAGAAAAATATGCTCTTGCAACTAAAATTCAATACCAACAGCACGACAGCGTTACAGGAAAAGATATAATTCAAAAGCATCAAAACAAGTATCTTGTTCAAAAAAAGCCTATGCCGCCTTTAACACAAAAAGAAATGGATATGGTATATTCTCTTCCTTATATGAGATATTACCATCCCATGTATGAGAAAGACGGAGGCGTTCCGGCAATTGAAGAAGTGGAATTTTCTATTTCTCACAACAGGGGCTGTTTCGGAGGCTGTAACTTTTGCGCTCTGGCTTTTCATCAGGGAAGAATGATAACAACCCGTTCAAAAAATTCAATTATAGAAGAAGCAAAAAAAATAACAAAGTCGCCAAGATTTAAAGGATATATTCACGACATAGGAGGTCCTACGGCAAATTTTCGCCATAACTCCTGCGAAAAACAGACAAAATACGGTATGTGTTCAAACAGAAAATGTCTTGCGCCTACCCCTTGCCCAAATCTAAAAGCCGACCACAGTGAATATCTTGATATTTTAAGGGAAGTAAGACAGCTTCCGAAAATAAAAAAGGTTTTTGTGCGTTCAGGAATAAGGTTTGATTATCTTATTTTAGATAAAGACGATACATTTTTTAAAGAACTTGTAGAACATCATATAAGCGGTCAGCTTAAAGTAGCTCCAGAACATATTTGTGACAATGTTTTAAATTATATGGGAAAGCCTGTTTTTAAAACATATGCAAAATTCAAGGAAAAATACAAAGCCTTAAATAATCAGAAAGGAAAAGAACAATATCTTGTTCCTTATCTTATGTCGTCACATCCCGGATCAACATTAAATGACGCAATAAATTTAGCCTTATATCTCAAAAGAAATCATCTTCATCCCCAGCAAGTACAGGATTTTTATCCTACTCCCGGAACCATTTCAACCTGTATGTATTACACCGGAATAAACCCTATTGATATGAAAAATGTTTACGTTCCGAAAACAGATGAAGAAAAAGCAATGCAAAGAGCGCTTTTACAGTACAAAAATGAAAAAAATATACCGCTTATAGAAAAGGCATTAAAAATTGCTCACAGAGAAGACCTTATCGGTTCGGGAAAAGACTGCCTTATACCAAAACGAAGAAAAATAGTAAAAAAGGATATTGTTGTTAATATTCCCGGCATGAAAAAGGCTAATAAAAAGAAAAGAAAAAAATAGCTTTTTAATGTATTTGACTGTTGTATATTTCTGTTATTTATATTAAAATAGTAAAAAGATTAATTGAGGTGAATAAAATGAAAAAATTACTGGAACTTTTGGAAAAAGACTGCAGCCTTTCTGACCAGCAGCTTGCCCTTATGCTCAATAAAACCGAAGATGACATCAAAGCTTATAAAAAAGAGCTTGAAGATAATAAAACTATTTTAAGCTATGGAGCTCTTGTAGACTGGGACAAAACCGAAAGAGAATATGTTACCGCCCTTATTGAAGTAAAAGTAACTCCCCGTCATGGGCAGGGCTTTGATAAGGTTGCAGAAAAAATATATAATTATCCCGAAGTAAAAAGTGTATATCTTATGTCCGGCGGATTTGACCTTACTGTAATCATAGAAGGCCGTACCTTAAAGGAAGTATCATTATTTGTTTCACAAAAGCTTGCTACTTTGGAAGACGTTACTTCTACCGCTACCCATTTTGTGCTTAAAAAATATAAGGACAAAGGGGTTATATTTGATAACGAAGAGGAAGATTTGAGAGGATTTATGGAAATATGATTGACTATAATAAAATTATTTCAAAAAAAGTTTCTGATATAAAACCCTCCGGAATAAGAAAATTTTTTGACCTTGCCGCTGAAATGAAAGATTGTATTTCTCTTGGAGTCGGAGAGCCTGATTTTTCAACTCCCTGGAATATCCGCAGTGAAGGTATATATTCAATTGAAAAAGGATATACACATTATACCGCAAACAGCGGGCTTTTAGAGCTTAGAAAAGAAATATGCAAATATTTTTCAAAAAGATTTTTAGCAGAATATAATCCTGATAACGAATGTCTTGTTACCGTAGGCGGAAGCGAAGCTATAGATCTTGCACTCAGAACTATTATATGTCCTGGTGATGAAGTATTGATACCCGAACCGTCTTTTGTCTGCTATGATCCTATTACAACTTTGTCAAACGGAACACCTGTTTCACTTAAAACTACCGAAGAAAACGAATTTCGACTTACTTATGAAGAAATAAAGTCTAAAATAACCTCTAAAACAAAAGTTCTTATTTTATCTTATCCGAATAATCCAACAGGGGCAATTATGACAAAAAAAGACCTTGAAAACGTATGCCGCGCTTTAGACGGAACTGATATAATAGTCATTTCCGACGAAATATACGCTGAACTTACTTATGGAGAAAATCATGTAAGTATTTCATCTTTTCCGGGTATGAAAGAAAGAACTATTGTAGTAAGCGGATTTTCAAAAGCTTACGCTATGACAGGCTGGCGTCTCGGTTATGCTCTCGGACCAAAAGAAATAATAAAACAGATGACAAAAATTCATCAATTTTCAATTATGAGTGCATCTACAAGCGCTCAGTACGCCGCTATTGAAGCTTTAAAAAATTCCTATCAGGATGTTATTTATATGCGTGACGAATATAATATGAGAAGAACTATGCTTGTAAATAAACTTCGTGAAATAGGCTTTCATTGTTTTGAGCCTAAAGGAGCTTTTTACGTTTTCCCATCCTTAAAGCCTTTTGGACTTTCAAGCGATGAATTTTGCAAAAGACTTTTAAAAGAAGAAAAAGTTGCAATAATTCCCGGCAATGCTTTTGGTGAAAGCGGAGAAGGTTTTGCAAGAATTTCTTATGCATACTCTATCAAAAAGCTTTCTTCCGCTTTAGATAAAATAGAACATTTTGTAAGCAAATTATAATTAAAAAGTGAAAGTAAAAATAAAACTATAAGAAACGGCGGAATGGGATTTATCAGCACCATAACATTAATATTTACAGTATTAAAGTTAACCAATAATATAAGTTGGTCTTGGTTATGGGTATTATCTCCGACATGGATTTCCGCCTGCATTTTAATTATAATTTTTGCCGTAATTATGATAGGCGGTAAAATAAAAAAAGGAAAATGGTAAAAAATTCAGTTAGGAGTTCAAAATGAACAATATTACTCTAAAAGCTCCCGCAAAAATAAACCTTTCTTTAGATATAATTTCAAAAAGGCAGGACGGTTATCACGATCTTTCAATGATAATGCAGAGCGTTTCCTTATACGATATTATATCTATTAGAAAAAGTGAAAATATTTCAGTAAAAGATAATATCTTAACTGATAAGGCCAAAAACAAAATAGCAATAAACTGCGATATAAAACACATTCCAACCGATAAAACAAATATTGTTTATAAATGCGCAGAAGCATTTTTTAAATGCACAAATATAAATAACCAAAACCTTTTTATAAATATAACAAAAAAAATCCCGGATGCCGCAGGCCTTGCCGGAGGTTCTTCTGACGGCGCTGCCGTTTTAGCAGGACTTAATATCTTATTTAAAACAAAGCTTGATTACAAAACTCTCTGTTTCATAGGAGAAAAAATAGGAGCTGACATTCCTTTCTGCATTACCGGAGGAACTGCGCTTTGTGAAGGGATAGGTGAAAAAATAACTCCTCTTATCCCATTAACAAGCGGAAAAATACTTCTTTGCAAACCTGATATTGATGTATCCACAAAAGAAATTTTTTCCAAAGTAAATATAAAAAATATAAAAAATCATCCTGATAAAAAGCTTTTATTAAAAGCAGTAAACAGCAATGATTTACCTCTTCTTTGCGAAAATATGTATAATTGTCTTGAGGAAATTACCAGTTCTTTGCATCATGAAATAGCTGATATAAAAAATAAAATGCGCCTTTCAGGCTGTATCGGAACAATGATGAGCGGCAGCGGTCCCACAGTATTTGGTATTTTTGATTCGGAAGAAAAATGCAGAAAAACTTATACTCTTTTAAAAAAAGAATTTAAGGAATGCTATATTGCAGATTTTTGCGGCGGAATAGAAATAACTTACAAAGGAGAATAAACATGAATAATTTTAAAGAAATCTCTTGTGAAAAAATAAATAAAAATGTATTTGAAATGGTCGGAAAACAATGGATGCTTGTTACTGCTGAAAAAGGAGGAAAAGTAAATACAATGACAGCCTCCTGGGGCGGTATGGGAGTTATATGGGGTAAAAACGTAGTTTTCGTTGTAATAAGACCTCAAAGATTTACAAAAGAATTTATTGATAATTCCGAAACTTTTTCTCTTACGTTTTTAAATGAAGAATACCGTAAAACCTTAAATTATCTGGGAACTGTTTCAGGAAGAGATGAAGACAAAATTTTAAAAAGCGGCTTAACCGTTGACTTTTTGGATAAAACTCCTTATTTTGTTCAGGGTGAAACAGTAATAAAATGTAAAAAGCTTTATAATCAATACTTTACTGAAGACTCATTTATAGATAAAAATATAATAAATAAATGGTATAATAAAGATTATCATATGCTTTATATAGCAGAAATTGAAAAAGTATTAGTAAAAGAATAAAAAAGTGTTATAGAAAAACCAATTTCAATTAATAAAATAAACAAAAGATTCTTCGCCTAACGGCTCGAAAATGACAGGATTTACACCATTTTGTCATTCCGAGGGATTTACACCCCAAAGAATCTTCTTATTTTTTATGAATATTTTTTTGCTAAAGGATTTCTTTGCAATCTTTTTAATAAGGTTTTTTAAGAGTAAATATAAATTCCGCGTAAGAGCCATATTCCGATGTTGCCCAAATTTTTTCATCATGGGCGGTAATCAAAGATTTTACCATATAAAGACCTAAGCCTAAACTTTTTGTGTCAAGACTTCTGGATTTATCTGATTTATAAAATCTTTCAAATACAAACGGCAAATCTTCTTTTTTAATACCTTTTCCGGTATTGTAAACAGAAACGTAAGCAGTCTTAGGAGAGTCCTCTACTTTTATAATTATTCTTCCTTTTTCTTTAGAATACTTAACGGCGTTTTCGATAAGATTATATACAACTCTGTAAATACAATCCTCATCTGCTTCAACAGTAATTCCGTCTTCCGGCATAACTATCTGTACGTCAAGATCTTTTTTCTCACATTCTTTTTCAAAATTAAGAGCCGCTTTTCCGACAAGAGAACAAATATCAAATTTTGATTTGTTTATTATAAAATCTCCCGATTCTATTTTTGAAATATCTAAAAGAGAGGCGACAAGTCTTGACATTCGTTTAATTTCATCAGACACTATATCAAGGTAAAATTCCTGCTTTTCAGTCGGAATGGTTCCGTCCCTTATGCCGTCAACAAATCCTGAAATTGTAGTCATAGGAGTTCTAAGTTCGTGAGATACGTTTGCAACAAAACTTCTTCTAAGCTGTTCCAAAGAATTAAGCGAAACCGACATATCGTTTAACGTAGCTGCGAGCTGTCCTATTTCATCATTTGATTTTATTTCTACCTTTTCATCAAAATTTCCCTTTGCATATTCCTTTGCAACCTTATTCATCTGCTTTATCGGACTTGTAAATCTTCTTGTCAAATAATATATACTTATAAAAGCAACAGATAAAGACAAAAGCGCGCAAAAAAAGAAATAAGTTGAAAAATCATTCGCCATTTTATAAACATTGTTTGCTTTTGTAGTTACAAATACAAGATGACTTGCCGTTTCCCCTCCGTTTACATAAACAGGAGCTCCGACAATATAATGAGCAGTATTGTAAAAGCCATTAAATTTTCCCGTTTCCATATAATATTTATTGCTGGAAATAATAGTCTGTATTAAATTAGAATCTATTTTTTCAAGCTGATCATAAGTTATATTATCACAGGCAAATACAATATTATTGGAATTATCAATAATAAAAATGTCAAGCCCGGAAATATCAGAATAAAAATTTATAAGGTCCTTAATTCTGTATTCCCAGTTAAAAGGATAACTTTTTACCATTTGCTTTGTCATAGAAGAAACTTGTCCGGCTACATTAAGAAGACTGTCCTGACTTTCGGAAGCAGCATAATAATTAGTAATTCCGAACATAAGTATACCAAAAATAGTAAATGTAATTAAAAGAATAATAACAAATGTCATAAAATATTTTACAAATAAATTATTATTCATATATACACCAGCTTAAAAATCTATTCTGCAATTTCAAATTTATATCCGACTCCCCAAACAGTTTTTAAAGACCACTTATCGGAAACACCTTCAAGTTTTTCACGAAGTCTTTTTACATGAACATCAACGGTTCTAGAATCTCCGTAATAATCAAATCCCCATACTTCATCAAGAAGCTGATCTCTTGTAAATACTCTGTTAGGATTGCTTGCCAAAAAGAATATAAGCTCAAGCTCCTTCGGAGGAATATCTATACTTTTTCCCTTTATTTTTAAAGAATAATTTGTAAGAGAAATATCAAGATTATCATACTTAATTTCTTTTGAATCTGTTTTAGCAGCATTGGAATTTTTATTTACCGTACGCCTTAAAACAGCCTTTACTCTTGCAATAATTTCTTTTGTTTCAAAAGGTTTAACCATATAATCGTCTGCACCAAGCTCAAGTCCCAACACTTTATCAAAGGTTTCTCCTTTTGCCGTAAGCATAATTATAGGCGCGTCAGAATTTCTTCTTATCTCACGGCAAACCTGCCATCCATCCATTTTTGGAAGCATTATATCGAGAATTATAAGATCAGGATTCTCCTTTTCAAATACTGCAACGGCTTGTTCACCGTCATAAGCAGTAACTACCGTATAGCCTTCTTTCTCCAAATATAGTCTCAAAAGCTCACAAATATTTTTTTCGTCATCTACAACAAGGATTTTAAGATTATTCATTTTTTCCCGCTCCTTTATAATTTTTATAATGACCTTTTTAATTATTATAGCATTAAATAAATAATATATATTAAATAACTGTAAAAAATCATGCAACAGTTTGTAAAAATAAATATAATTTATTGTAACACATATAAAATTTTATCTCAAGCATCTGAATTTATTTTATAAATAAAGTATTGAAAATGTATGTTTTTATGTTACAATATAATTTGAAATTCTAAAAAAGGAGATAAAATGCAATGAATATATTTGTTACCGGAGGAACAGGATATATAGGCTCCAATACCTGTGTAAAACTGTTAAATGCAGGTCATAACATAATTATTGCCGATAATTTTTATAATTCAAAACCTGATGTTTTAGATCAGCTTAAAATAATCACGGGAACTGATATAAAATTTTATGAAACCGACCTTTTGGATAAAAACAATCTGGAAAAAATCTTTATTGAAAATAAGATTGACTGCGTAATACATTTTGCAGGTTACAAAGCTGTCGGCGAATCCTGTGAAAAACCGTTGGAATATTATCAAAACAATGTTACCGGAACTTTAAATCTTCTTTTTTTAATGAAAAAATACAATGTTAAAAAAATTGTTTTCAGCTCTTCCGCAACAGTTTACGGAAATCCGGCTTCCGTCCCGATTTCTGAAGATTTTCCTTTAAAAACCACAAACCCTTATGGAAGTACAAAACTTTTTATTGAATACATTTTAAAAGATTTATATAATTCCGATAACAGCTTTTCTGTTTCCATTCTCAGATATTTTAATCCTATCGGCGCTGACAAAAGCGGTTATCTTGGAGAAAATCCTGTAGGAATTCCAAACAATTTAATGCCTTATATTGTAAAAGTAGCTCAAGGCGAGCTTAAATATCTTAATGTATTCGGAAACGACTATAATACTCCCGACGGAACTGGTATAAGAGACTATATTCATGTAACAGACCTTGCAGATGCCCATTTAAAAGCGGTAGATTATATTTCTGATAAAACAGGATATTTTGTACACAATGTAGGCACCGGAAAAGGCTTTAGCGTACTTGATATTATAAAAACATTTGAAAAAGTAAATAATATTAAAATTCCTTATAAATTTGTTTCAAGACGTCCCGGCGATGTTCCCTCATGTTATGCAAATCCTGAAAAAGCTGAAAAAGAATTAAATTTTCATGCAAAATACACTTTAGAGGATATGTGCAAAGACAGCTGGAATTTTATTATTAAGCAAGGTGTTAACAATGGATAAAATAACAAAAAAACAAGTAAGCTCCAATATGTGTTTTATATGCGGAACAAAAAACCCGGCCGGTTTAAATACTCGTTTTTACGAAACGGAAAAAGGTGAAGTCTCCTGTATTTTTACTCCAAGACAAGAACACCAAAGCTATCCCGGCAGACTTCACGGCGGTGTTTCGGCTGCTATTTTAGATGAACTTATTGGAAGAGCTGTTATGATAAAAGAACCTGATACTTGGGGAGTTACCTGCGAACTTAATATAAAATATAAAAAACCTGTACCTCTTGACATACCTCTTAAAGCCGTAGGACGAATTACTGATGTTAACAGACGTCTTTTCAAAGCAGAAGGTGAAATTTATCTTCCAAACGGTGAAATTGCCGTTATTGCTTCAGGACTTTATATGAAACTTCCGGTTGAAAAAATTGTTGAAGGTACAGACGCAAAAATTGAAGAAGAAGTTTATACGGTAAAAAATGAGAATGATCCGAAATACATATAAAAAATGCAGGTAAATTTACCTGCATTTTTTATATGTATTTTTAGTTTTTATTATCTTTTTCTTCCATTATTTCAAGCATTTTTTTATAGAACTGATTGGCGCAAGATATTCTGTATACCTCAATCCCTGTTAAAATAATAAGTACAATAAGTATATACAATCCAGCTCCTCCGCCAGGCGTTCCTGCTGTTCCTAAGAGAAGTAAAAATGCCAGTAATATGCTTCCACCTAAAATCCCCATTAAAACTGCTTTTGACTTTTTCATAATATTTCTCCCTTAAAAACTTTATTTAAAATATCTCAAATTCCGATTATTCACTATCCAACTGATGAAACTATTGTATATCCAAATTTTATGTATATAGATAAATCATTCTCTATTTCTGCAATCTTTTTCCTCTTCCTTTATCTCAAGCATTTTTTTATAAAATTGATTGGCGCAGGATATTCTGTATACTTCAACACCTATTAAAACAATCAGCAATATCAGTATAACCATCATACCATATCCTGCGGAAACTGTATTACTTCCTATTACCGGAAGAAAACTAAGCACCAATAATATCACTATCGCTAAAATCCCCATTAAAACCGCTTTTGACTTTTTCATAATATTTCTCCCTTAAAAACTTTATTTAGAATATCACAATTCCCGATTAATTTCACCGTTCAGTTACCGAAAACATTCTTTACGGAACTATTATTTATTATATAGTTGGATTTTCTGCGCTATAAACGAGTCATTTTCTAATTACATTTTATAATGGAGGCAATGTTTCAGAAAGTTCTTTTTGAATAATTCCATCTTTCCCATTCATATATATCACAGCTTTTTGATTGGCATCGTCTATTTGCAGCAAAGCCTTTCTGAAAGCAAAACTTGGTATTTCCAAATTCCAAGGAGGTAAAAAGCAAATTATCGCCGACATAACTCTGTCATTTTCCGGAATAATCTTGGTTAACTCAAAAAGAATTTGACTGAAATCAAATGTAAACGGAAAAATCAAATGAAATAAATTATTTTTCTTTGACATCATACACACAATACTTTTGTCTTGTGTAAGAGTCACTTTTTGCGCCTCAGCGTACTGCTTCAAAATGTAATAATATTTTAGCATTTTGATTCTCCTTATATATTTTTATTTTTCATGATAATCTCACATAAATTCTATAGCTATCCATCTGAACATAATATGAATAATGGATTCCGCCATACATCACGTTACAATTATGCACGCTACTCATAGGCATATTATAATAAGCCAACGCTTGGTCATACTTGACCAAGGATATGTTCCATATGTATCCGGACATATACTTGCCATCATCGGACAAAGCTCTGTCTCATTTTCAATAGTTTCATTAAGTTCTGTAGTTCTGTCAATAATGTCATTTTGATAACTCGTCAAATCAAGCGCCCCGAAAGTAAATATATTGCACATAAGTATGCAAAAAGTTAAGAGAATCACCGAACTTCTCTCCTAAAAATATAAATTTCTACGGTAAAAATGTAAACCTTTTTACCGGTCCACTTATTACATCTGTTACCATTCCTAATGAAAAACCGACATCACAAGACGCCCCGCTTCCATCCACATTAACTGTAACAGACGGTGTTCTAAGTCCTAAAGTTTTATGAACATAAAAGGAAGCTATATTAGTGCTTATATTAGAATCTTTTATTGACCTTTCTAAACAAATATCATAGCTAATACTTCCTGTTATTGTATTAACAATAACTAAATCACAAATATCATCGTCATATTGAGAAAAATTATATTGACTTTTTATATCATAAGTATATGCAATACTTTGGTTTGGAACAACATTAAAATCCTTATATGTGTCACTCTTATATAATATTTTTTTCTCTATATTCTCTATACGTCCTATAGGCAAATACCTGTAATCACCTGCAGTTTTATCACTACAATACTGATAAGCCGGACCCGAATGTCTTATATAGCCATATACAGTATTTGGATTATCGCTGGGCATCCATGCCCAATTATTCGCCCATCCTACTGCTATGGCATCCGTCATTGTTATCGCAGGACATTTTAACCATTGAAAACTGTAATTTATTACTTTTGTACTTCTTTTATTATCCGGGTTAGCAGAACCATCCGGAACCAAAGAATAATGATAAACATCTAAAGACTGTACTAAATCTGTAGCAGAAGCTAAAAGCTGTACTTCATTTTTTGATAAGGAGGTTTTTCTTTTTACAGACGCTTTAAATAATTTTTTATCTGCATTTTCTTCAATAACAATATTTTTTGAATTAATATC
>CAKTDK010000025.1 GCA_934541205.1 uncultured Eubacteriales bacterium | reverse complement strand
GAGTATGAAACTCTATCGGAATACTTACATTTTCCTTTAACGCTTTAACCAAATCATAAGCAATATAAGGAGTAACAAGTCCGGCCATATCCTTTATACAAATCGAATCAGCGCCCATTTCCTCAAGCTCTTTTGAAAGCTTAACAAAGCTGTCAATATTATGAACAGGCGAAGTTGTATAAGAAAATGCAACCTGGCAATGTCCGCCCTCTTTTTTTGTTGCATTAATAGCGGTTTTAAGATTTCTGACATCGTTTAAAGCATCAAAAATTCTTATTATATCTATACCGTTTGCAATGGATTTTTGAACAAAATATTCAACAACATCATCTGCATAATGTCTATAACCTAAAATATTTTGTCCTCTGAAAAGCATCTGTAACTTTGTATTTTTAACATTTTTTCTGATTGTTCTTAATCTTTCCCACGGATCCTCGTTTAAAAAACGCAGACAAGCATCAAAAGTAGCTCCTCCCCATGCTTCAAGAGCATGATATCCTACTTCATCAAGTTTTGTAAGTATAGGAAGCATTTCTTCTGTAGTCATTCTTGTCGCAATTAAAGACTGATGGGCATCACGAAGAACAGTTTCTGTAATTTTAACCTGTGCCATAATTTTTCCTCCTTATAGAAATTATGCTCTGAAAAGTGACAGGAATACACCTGCCGCAACAGCAGATCCGATTACTCCCGCAACATTTGGTCCCATTGCATGCATTAGAAGATAATTTGTTGGATTTTCTTCCTGACCGACTTTTTGTGAAACTCTGGCTGCCATAGGTACAGCGGATACTCCGGCAGAACCGATAAGAGGATTGATTTTTCCTCCAGTAAGTTTACTCATAAGCTTTCCGAATAAAACTCCTGCTGCAGTAGCAATAGAGAAAGCTATAAGCCCTAAAACAATAATACCCAAAGTTTCAGGCTTTAAGAATGTTTTTGCTGAAGCTGTTGCCCCTACAGAAACACCCAAAAGTATAGTAATTATGTTAATAAGTTCATTTGTAGCTGTTTTTGTAAGTCTTTCAACAACACCGCACTCTTTAAATAGATTACCAAGCATAAGCATACCGATTAAAGTAGCCGCATCCGGAACGATTAAAGACACTATAATAGTAACCATAATCGGAAATACTATTTTTTCTTCTTTTGAAACAGGTTTCATCTGTTCCATTACTATGCTTCTCTCTTTTTTCGTTGTCAAAGCTCTCATAATAGGAGGCTGAATAACCGGCACCAAAGCCATATACGAATATGCCGCAACAGCTATCGGTCCTAAAAGATGGGGCGCAAGCTCTTTTGTAACAAAAATTGCCGTAGGTCCGTCGGCGCCTCCAATAATTCCTATTGCAGAAGCTTCATTTACACCAAATTTAAATAAATCAGGGAAGAAAGCTCCCATTAATAAAGCTCCTATAAACGTAACAAATATACCTGCCTGAGCCGCAGCTCCAAGCAAAATACTTTTCGGATTGGAAATAAGAGGTCCGAAATCCGTCATAGCTCCAACTCCAAGGAAAATAAGCGGCGGATATATACCCCATTTAACTCCAAGATATAAAAAGTCTACCAAACCTGCCTTGCCCGATAAAAGACCCGCATAATCTATATTTGAGCCTTGAAAAAATTCCTCATGAAATATTCCGGCAAGAGGAAGGTTTGCAAGCAGCATACCAAATGCAATCGGTACAAGAAGCAAAGGTTCAAATCCTTTTTTAATGGCAAGATATAAAAGCACAAACGCAATTATATACATAATAACATTGCCTACTTGTATGTCACCGAAAGCAGTACTGCCCAAAAAATTGCTGATTGCTTCCATGTAATAACGTCCTCCTTAATTTATTTGGATAACGTACATTAACCTATAGTTACAAGTACGTCGCCGGAATTTACAGTTGCGCCTTGTTTTGCAACAACTGATGTTATTGTACCGTCTTTCGGAGATACGATATCATTTTCCATTTTCATAGCCTCAAGCACACAAAGAACATCGCCCTTTTTAACCTGCTGACCATTTGATACATTTATTTTCAATACAGTACCTGGCATAGGAGCGTTGACTTTTTCTCCCTGACCTACACTGGGTTTGGAAGCTGCAGGCGCTGGCGCAGCTTTAGGAGCCTGCGAAGGAGCCGGTGCAGCAGCAGGAGCTTCGGAAGAAACTGTTGATACTCCGCCGACTTCTTCAACTTCAACTTCATAAGTTGTTCCGTTTACAGTAACATTATATTTTTTCATTTTTATTATCCTCCCTAATTATAAAGATTTATTTAACTGATCTCTTATTCCCATAGAGCCCCAAGTATTTTCCCTTTTTACTCTGCGGAAACTTCTTATAACAATATCGCTTTGAGAAGCGCCGGTAGACGCGCATATTGCAGCGGTTATAACCGCTATTATTTCGCTGTCAGACTGTACGGTATTACTTTGCGTTTCAAAAGTCTCTTCTGAAATTTCAGTTTGACTATCTGCCTGATTATCTGCTTTTTTTTCTGATTTTTTTGCATTTCGTCTTTCAGGCAAAGAAAAACAAAATCTCATTATCATAATAGAAAACATTATGATTGAAAGAACAGCAAATACAGTGGCAAGACCATACAAAGTGGTGAACAATCCTTCTGAAACCGCTTCTCCTACAGGCAAAACATTACCTGAAGGATATTTTGTTTCTGCCAAAAAATTAATAAACATTATAAATTCCTCCTAAATATATTAAAGAGGCATATTGCTGTGTTTTTTAGCCAATTTTGATACTTTCTTTGAAGAAAGCATATCAAGCGCAGAGATAAGATACTGTCTTGTAAGGCTTGGAAGAATAATATCGTCCACATAACCTCTTTTTGCAGCTTCGTAAGGAGCAGAAAGTATATCTTTATATTCTTTTTTTGCTTCCTCAAAATCTTTATCTTCAAGCAAGAATTTTGCCGCAGTTTCAGGAACAAGAGCTCCTATTTCTGCAGTAGGCCAAGCATAAACAACATCTGCTCCAAGACTTTTGCTTCCCATAGCCAAAAATGCGCTTCCATAGGCTTTTCTTATAATAACGCTTATCATAGCCGTAGTAGCTTCACTGTATGCATGAATGAGCTTCGCTCCATTTTTATATTCTCCAGCAAGCTCGTCTTCCACGCTTACATTAAATCCGAAAGTGTCAACAAAAGTTATCACCGGGATATTAAAACTATCACAAAGTCTTACAAACTTCGCAGCCTTTGCAGCGGCTTTTGCTGTAATATAACCGCTGTTCACATTAGGCTGATTTGATACAATACCAACAGCAGTGTTTCCCAAAGATGCAAAACCGACAATCATTTCTTTTGCAAAGTCTTTTGAAAGTTCAGTAAAATCATTGTTGTCTGCAACAGATCTTATAATTTCCAAAATATCATAAGCTTCACTGCTATCATCGGGAAGATAATTTTCAACATTATTTAAAACTCTGTTTAAATCATCATTATTTTCATTATAATAAGTCGTTTCTGAGTTATTGTCAGGAAGAAAACCGAGAATCTTTTTAACGGTTTCAAAGGTTTCCTGCTCCGTTTTGCAAACAATATCGGCAATCCCGTTTTCCGCTAAAACAGAAGCTTTTCCAATTTTATCAGCATCTTTTGCCGCAGTAACAGGAGAATTCATATATATTCCAGCTTTTTCATTCATAATAACTATATCTGAAACCGACGGAATAAATACCGATGCTCCTGCACAGTTACCCATAACAACACAAATATGAGGAATAACTCCTGAAATGTTGTTAAGTTTTTTGAAAATTTCACCGTAACCGGCTATGGCATCAAGGCCTTCACCTATTCTGACGCCTTCACTGTCTAAAATAGAAATAAGCGGCGCTCCGTTTTTTACCGCAAGATCAATAATCTTGCATATTTTTTTAGCATTCATTTCCGAAATGCTTCCCTTTAATACGGAATAATCCTGAGAAAATAAATAGCAAAGTCTTCCTCCTATGCTTCCGTATCCGGTTATAACTCCTTCAGCAGCCGCGTCATATTTCATAACATCAAGCTCTGTGGGACGTTGTTTTACAAAAGCATCAAATTCGATAAAAGAACCATCATCAACAAGAGTTTTTATTCTTTCTCTTGCCGAAAGCTTATCGCTTTCTGATTTTGATTCTTTAAGCAAATCACTGCGAAGCTTTGCAAACTCGTGTAATTTGTCTTGTACACTCATCTATAATACCTCCATTATTAATACTCAGAAAAATTTAAGGGAATACCAACTTCCCCCCATTATAAAACTAATTATACTACAATGTTACTTTTTTAACAATACAAAAAAACGAATTTTATAAAATTTTTTCCTAAAATATTATTTTTAGCATCCTGAAGAAAAATATCCTTCCAAATTTAATAGATATTTTTCATTTTCTTTTTTAAATAATAATCTTTTACAAAGTTCTTGATTATTTTCTTCCCAATATACTTTTTTTATACCGTCTAAATCCATTGAATTTAATACGGCCTTACAAATTCCGTATCCAAGAGTATCTGTCAAAGCTTTATCTTCAAGACACAGCGCTAAAATACGACCTATATTGTCATAATTTTGTTTGTATATACAATAACCTAAGCTCTCATTTTTATCGATTGCCTCAAAAGCAAGAACATATTTTTCTTTTATATTTGATTTTTCCTTTAAAAAATTTAATCTTTCAATTGAATCTACCTTTTTAATTTCTATCATTGTTTTTCTCCTTATAAAAAGCCGGAACTTATAAGCTCCGGTTTTTATCTCAATATAATTTATGGTTGCAATACTTACAATATCCTGTTTGATTTTCATCAACAACGGTTTTTAAATATTTTTCAGTATTTGTAATGCATTTAGGATTTGAACATTCAAATTTTTCTTCTTCAAACTTATAATTTATTTCCTTAGTCTTCTCATTTAATAAAGTCATTATTAACGCCATTCTTACATATACACCGTTTTCAGCCTGCTGAAAATATTTTGCCCGTATATCGTCGTCTACCTCAATATCTATTTCGTCAACTCTTGGCAAAGGATGAAGTATTATTAAATCGTCTTTTGCCTTTTTCAATTTATCACCGTCTAAAATAAATACGCCTTTCTGTTTCAAATATTCTTTTTCGCTGTCAAAGCGTTCCCTTTGAATTCTTGTCATATAAAGTACGTCAAGCTCACTTATACATTCGTCAAGAGAAGAAGCAAAAACAAATTCATTATTTGTTTCTTTTAATTTATTTAATAACTATTCAGGTATATTAAGCTTTTTAGTAGAAATAAAATAAAATTTGTTTCCTTCATATCTTAAAAATGCTTTCAACAACGAATGAACGGTTCTCCCATTTTTCAAATCACCGCAAAATCCTATATTTAAACCGGTAAGTTTATTTTTTTCAAGCATTATAGTAGTAAGATCTGTCAAAGTCTGCGTAGGATGAAGATGTCCTCCGTCTCCAGCGTTTATAACAGGTTTTGAAGAAAACATCGACGCTGCCATAGCGGCTCCCTCTAAAGGATGACGCATAACTATCAAATCTACATAAGAGCTTACAATAGAAATTGTATCTTTTAAACTTTCTCCTTTTGCAACAGAAGAATTTGACGGATTATCAAATCCGATTACCGTTCCCCCAAGACGAAGCATCGCTGTTTGAAAAGAAAGCATAGTACGGGTACTCGGTTCATAAAATAATGTCGCAAGTATCTTGCCTTTGCATTTATCAGAATAGTTTTCCGGATGTTTTTTTATATCTACGGCAAGCTTATGTATTTCCTGCCATCTGTCAATTGATATATCATTAAAATCAATCAAATGTTTTACCATAAATCGTTTCCCCCATATATAAAAATACTTAAATAATATTTTACCACAAATAAAATAAAAAAAATACTTATATTATTATTTTTTAACAATTTTTTTATAATGGATAATGCTTTTAAAAAACAGCCGCAAAACAAACAATTATCAAAGAAATTTTTTGTTTATTAAAGTAAAAAAATAAAAATATGATATAATATAAAAAAATATCAAAAAAGTTTAACCTTTTCATCTTTTCTTTCACTATTAAAGTAAGAAGCTTCTAAAAACCGGAGGATATTTTGAAATGACCGATAATCAATTAAATGAAAAAATTGTTGAAATATCAAAAACAATTTTTTCGTATTGTATGGCAAAAACGCCTAATCGCGAAGAAGCAGAAGATTTATGCCAGGAAATTCTTTATGAACTTGTTAAATCATCAAAGAACATCCGGGACGCAAAAGCTTTTTATGGATTCATGTGGGCAGTTGCCGGCAATGTATATAAACAATGGTGCAGAAAAAAAGAAAAAACAAAGACCTGTGAACTAACGGACAATATTACGTCAGATATTACAATTTCTGATGAAGAAAATACCGATATATACCGTCTTAGAAGAGAATTATCTTTGCTTTCTCAAAAATATCGCCAAGCAACTATTTTGTATTACATTGACCGAAAATCATGTTCTGAAATTTCACATATTCTTAAAATCAGCCAAAGTATGGTAAAATATCTGCTTTTTAAATCAAGAAAAATATTGAAAGAAGGAATGAATATGGAACGCAATTTTGGAAGTCTCAGTTATAATCCTAAATCCCTTATCCCTTTATATAACGGTTCTGGACCAAACTGTTTTTGGGACTTTATGCAAAACAAAGTACGTCAAAATATTGTAAGCGCTTGTTTCAACGATTCTCTGACATCAGAACAAATCAGCCTTGAAACAGGTATTCCTCTTGCATATCTGGACGAAGAAGTCAAAGCTCTTACAGACAAAAAAATCCTTATAAAAAACGGCGCTCACTATAAAGCAAATATTATAATTATCACATCGGATTGTACCGATGAAATTAACCGCAGCGCAGCAATTTATCACAATGAAATTGCGGATTTAATAAATGAATTTCTTGAAACACATCTTGAAAATTTCAAACAAATAGGATTTATCGGAAATGATTTTTCAGACAATACATTACGTTGGCAATTAATGACTTTTGTGCTGACGAAAATTGCTTTCTTCAATTTAAAAGATTGCTCTGAATTTCCGCAAACTGCTTGGGGAGACCACGCATATCTTTGGCTTGTTGAACAAAATAACTCGCTTAACAATTATATTTTTAATATTTCTCAGGAAACAAGCAATCAAGGTGATCGCATTCACTTTTTTGATTATCTTCCAAACCTTAAAGGAGATCACCACGATTTTTACGGCAATCCTCGGTATATTAATATACTTTGCGATATTGCACGCGGAAATTGCAATAATTTCAGCGAATACGATCTTGAAGCAGTAGCAGAAATGATAAAAAAAGGTTATGTTATGAAAGAAAATGACACATACAAAGTTACTATGCCGATATTTACAAAAGAACAATACAACAAAGCGGTAAAATTTGCAGAAAACTTTGTTGCGGAAAAATTACAAAATATTATTGATAAGCTTGATAAATTATCCGCCAAAATATTAAGCGAACATACTCCTAAACACTTGCATAATCAAGTTCAATATATCTCAGGTATGGATAAACTTATTAATGCCGTAGGCATACCTGCAAGCATATTAGTGGACAGAAAAATAATAAATACAAACTGGAATCCATTTCAAATGCCCACTACATTTATAGAATTGAATATCTGACATATTAATACATGAAACTTATTTATGATTTGAACAACTCTTTAAAAAATTTTTCATATAAATAAAAATAAATAAATTTCAAAAATACTGTAAATTAAAACTTGCGATACCCTCATTATAGAAGGTACCGCAAGTACTTTTACTTAATATACTTATTTTATAGAAGTTTCATAAGCCTGGATCATCTTTTTAACCATCTGACCGCCGATAGAACCAGCCTGTTTAGATGTTAAGTCGCCGTTATAACCCTGTTTAAGATTAACGCCTACTTCAGAAGCAGCTTCCATTTTAAATTTGTTCATAGCTTCTTTTGCTTCTGGAACGATTATTTTTCCGTTGCTCATCTTTTTTACATCTCCTTTTCTTTATTTTTTCGGTGTATTAGTATTATTTTCAGAGATGTTTTTTTTATTATAGGTAATTTTTACTTTATTTTAAAAAATTTGTTTTTTAAATCATTTTTATAAAGCTATAAAAAATAAAATATTATTCTAATAAATGTATTATAACCATAAGCTAAATAAATTAAAACCTTAATAAAATGTGATATTCCGGACTGACGAAAATTCACTGTTAAAGAATAATTCGTAAAAATGTTATTGTACCGGATAAAGACGGTAACATTAATATTTCTCATTACTTACTCAGAGCTATTATGGTTATAAACAGAAAAGAAGCTGATTTTGACAACCTTGACAATATCCCATAATGGTACAGACCTACTATTCAAAAGTTTGTAGATATGGGCGTACTTAAAGGCGAACAGAGAGAAAACGAAGAATTAAGATTAAACATAAATACACAGGCTGTAAAGATCCTTGTTATTTTTGACAGACTTAGATTATTTGACAAAAAAGGAGATAAATAATGGTTGAGATAATTTTAAAATTTATACCTACTTTAGCAAGGAAATATACTGTGAAAAAATAGTTGTGTTATATATAAATACAGCTAACTATACACAAATTGATATTTTAGTGCTTATAATATAGATAAATTTTATTTTCATTATTTAAAAACTAAAAAGCGTAGCAATTATGCTACGCTTTTTTAGTTCTATGAAAATTTTCTTGTACTTTTTAAATAAGGTATTAAGTATGTATTGCTTACTTCCACAACAATATTACAATCTGATTCTAACATTTTTTTAAATACATTAGGACCAAATCTTATGTGCTGTTTCATTCTCATAAGAATATAGTCCAAAATCACTGATCTTATATATAATTTATTAAATAAAGAAGCACCCAATATGACTTATATTTAAATAATTTTATTAATTAATTTTTTATTCTATCCTATTACTATTGTTGAAAATAGAAAAAAGTAGAAAGCTATTATTAATAAATCACTAAAAAAATTAACCAAATCGTAACTGAATTTTTTATTTAATGCCAAATATATTTTTTTTACAAAGAATATTGACCAAATAAAAAAGACAAAATTAATAAAGTCAGATATAAGTATTAAATAAGATGACGGAAAATCCCAATATAACGAAAAAACACTTGTTCCCCTATATATCTTATAAAAATTCATAATAATAATAATAGTGAACATTAATATAGCTAAAAGAAATACCGTTATAAATATACTTGTAATATTCAGAATTCTTTTTTTATCTATATCTTTTTTCATTCTATACACACCCTTCTTTTTAATTTGTTATTTTAATTATATAAGGATATTCGCTGTTATCACAAGTAGGAAGTAATATTAATCTGTTAGTATTATTTTTAATTACGAATCCAAATTCATTTAGTGTATCGGTAATATCAAAAACCAACCAACCGTCATCAATTTTATTAATTTTTACAATATCTTCGCCAATAATGGGAATATTATCATATATGATTTCTGTACTTCTCCAAGCGGACATTACAACCTTTAAATACACATCATCTCTATCTAATTTATCTATATTTTAATTTTAAAGAATTAATAATATCACAGCAAAAAAATGTATATATTTTTTGACAATTTAGTACATTACGATAACATACTACCCTATTACCAAATAAAACACTTTGATCGAGAATAGTTTTTTGAATAGTCTAATTTGTGTTCTTTTAGAATAATTTTTTAATACTGCTTCATTTTTCTGTGTTGCCATTACAAATATTAGATTACAGAATAAAAAAACGCCAATAATAAACATGCAATTTTTTCTAAAATTTTCGATAAAATTCTCTTTTTAAAATATAATATATTTTTTTAAAAAATATCACTTATATTTAAAATATCATACTAATTTAAAAAAGTCAATAAGCTATCATTGAATTATATATAATATTGATATATTTAAAAATCAAGTTTATCCGGCTCTATCTCTTTATAATAAGTACTTATCTAATATAAAACCTTCGTCTATAATTTCGTCATAAAGACATTCTAAAAAATTATCATAAGAAAGATTGTTTCTGTTAAACTTATCAACTATATTTTGTACAAATTCTTTATCAGTCGAAATACTGTAAAATTTGTCGTAACATTTTATCCCATATATTTCGTTTATCTCTCCTTCTATATTCTCTTTTACCGCTTTAAATTTATAACACATAATAAAATTACCTCTTATATTTTTTGCTATATGCATTATAAATAGGCTTTTTGTATATGTAAATACTTTTGGACTTATTTCAGTTCTTTTTACTATTTTTGTTATTTTATAGAGTTATTTTTATTAAAATTTGCGAATGATATCATTAAGTATATAGTGTTATTATAAAAGTTTAAATTTATTTTTTGCCAAATTCACACTGTTTTTTTGTCGAAATATAAATATAATGAAAAGAGCAGGATTACTTATGTAATCCGCTCTTTAAAATAATAATAACTACACAGGCAATACAAAACAATTAACTTTATCAATTTCAGAAATTCTGTTTTTGAATAATCATCTTTATATATCTTCCCATAATTGTTTATATGCTATAATCGCAATACATTCTTTTTAACTGTATTTTCTATACCAATTAGAATGTTGCCAAGATCTATTCTCTCATCTTTTTAAATTTCAGCATAAGTTGAATACGCCCAAATATTCCATAAAAGTTGTTTTAAATCATCGTTAATTCTCTCTTTAAGATAATCAATTCTTTTTTCCGTCAAACGCCTAATATACATTTCGTTCAAAACAAGTTTCTATATTTGCCATTTTATCTGCAATTTGTATAGCTTCTGCTTTTTTATTTGTATCTCAATAATGTCTGAATAACCATCTGCACGCGATTCATTACGACAGTTGCCATCGACAGAATATTTATGAATCCTATATGCAATCGAAATAATTTCCTCATCATGCTTATTGCAAAGAGTTTCATCTTCGCTTGCAGCATACAAAGCATACATCAAACAACAAAGCAGTTTATCATTATTAGGATATTTATTCAAAGCTGCTCTTAAACTCTTAATTGGTTCTTCGGTAATATTTTGATTAATTTTTGATTCTGTTTCTGTAATTATTGCATTAATTTCACGGCATTTTTCTATTTCATCAAATCCAAGTAATTGGTCAATTGTAATATAAAATAATTCTGAAAGCTGTGGAAGCTTGCAATATCAGGACTGGTAAACCCGGTTTCTCAACGGCTAACAGCTTGAGACGATATACACAGATATTCTGCAAGTTGTTATTGTGTAAAATCTTTTTGCTTTCCAGTATTTTTAATTTTTCATTAAAACTCATTATTTTATACTCCTTAGAATTTAAATTTTGTAAGCTTACACTTATATTTTAAAGAATTATTTTTATATATTCCGGCAATCACTTCGATTGCAAAAATAAACAAACCTGATAATATTATATTTTACAAAAAAACATCTGCCAAAATAATATTAACTATAAAACCCGGCTGAAAGAGATTTATTTCTCTTTCAGCCGGGTTTAAATATTATTCTTATCACAAAGCTCAAAAATAAATTAAGTTTTCATACTTCTTATATATAACTTATAAAAGCTTATCAGCCAATTTTTTAAGTTCTTCTATTGTAGATGATTTTACAGTTGATTTAATTGTTATTTCAGGCTGAATTACAGTTATATTCTTCATTGTTTCAAACGCATTTTTTATATGTTTTCCTGCCATGGGAGCCCATGAACCGTTTTCTATCACCGCTGCAATACGATTCTGATAATTTTTTGCTTTTAAGTGATTGAGAAAATCCTCCATACACGGAAATAATCCTGCATCATAAGTTGCGCTGGCAACCACTAATTTACTGTAACGAAAAGCATCTTCAACCGCTTCTGCCATATCGTCTCTTGAAAGATCGGCAATACTAACCTTTGCTCCTTTTTCTTTTAAAATTTCATATAATTTTTTAGCTGCTTTTGCAGTATTTCCGTGAATAGACGCATAAGCAATAAAAACGCCTTCATCTTCCGGTTCATATTTACTCCAAATATCATATTTTGATAAATAATAACTTAAATTATCGTTTAATATCGGTCCGTGAAGAGGACAAATCATTTGTATATCAAGTCCTGATGCTTTTTTTAACAATGCCTGTACCTGCTGGCCATATTTTCCTACAATATTAAAATAATAACGGCGAGCTTCACATGTCCAGTCCTCCTTGGTATCAAGAGTACCGAATTTTCCGAAAGCATCAGCTGAAAATAAAACTTTTTCCAAAGAATCATAAGTTACCATAACCTCCGGCCAATGAACCATCGGAGCCATTATAAACTTAAGTTTATGATTTCCTATATCTAATATTTCTCCCTCTTTTACTGTGATAAATCTGTCTTTAAAATCAACGTCGTAAAACTGTCCCAGCATTGAAAAAGTTTTTACATTTCCAACTAATTTTAACTCAGAATATCTTTCACAAACTCTTTGTATACTTGCAGCATGATCAGGCTCCATATGAGATATTACAAGATATTTCGGTTTTTTTCCATTTAGTGCCTTTTGCAAATTATCAAGCCATCTTTCAGTAGCCCTTGCATCTACTGTATCCATAATTGTAATATCTTTATCAAAAATTAAATAAGAATTATAAGATACTCCGTTTGGAATAATATATTGACTTTCAAATAAATCAAGAGTCTTATCATCTGCTCCTATATAATATATTGTATCGGTAATTTTATTATCTTTCATTTATACTTCCTCCGAATCCAAAATAAAAAAGCCTGCTTCAAAAACCTTAGCAGGCTTTGTTTACATTTTAGCACTTAATATGCGCCTTCGTCAACAGAAAATTACTCTTTTAATATGTTACATTATTACTTCTTATCGTTTTTCCAAAGTCCATGCAAATTGCAGTAAGCATATGCAGCAATTACTTCATCATCTTTACACAAGGAAAAACAAGCTTCAGGTTTTTCACCATATTTAAGTTCTTTTCTCTGATTGCCCTGTTTTGTCTCCAAAGCTATCCATTCAATATAGTGTTCTTCCACCATAGGATGTTCTACAGAACCTACGAAGACTTTTATATTTTGTCCGTCTTTTTCAATTACAGGAACATGTTTTTCTACTGCAGCGTCAGTTGTATTAGCTTTAATTTCCTGCATTTTTTCACCGCAGCACATAATAGGTACCCCGGAATCCTTCACGTAAGCGATAATATTTCCGCAATGCTTACAGATATAAAATTTCATAACGAAACCTTCTTTCTATAAAATAATTATGTTCTTTACATACCTTTCTTATACTACATATACTATAAAAAGTCAATATGTATTTACAATTTTTCTATTAAAATCCAGTTTACGGCAAAATATTTCCTGCCGCCTTATAAATTTCATACCATTGTTCCCTTGTAAGTTTTATTTCAGTTCCTTTAACACATTCTTTTAAACGATTGATATTAAAAGTACCGATTACAGGCTGCATTTTCGCAGGATGACGCAATATCCAGGAAATAGTTAAAGCCGTTTTAGTCGTATTATATTTTTCAGCTAATTCTTCCAACTTTTTATTTAATTCAGGAAATTTTTCATTATCAATAAAACATCCGCCGAAAAATCCAAACTGAAACGGAGACCAAGGCTGAATGGTAATATCATTAAGCCTGCAAAATTCCAATATTCCGCCGTCACGGTTAACAGCAGAATCATTATACATATTTACATTAATGCCTGACTGAATAATTGAAGAATGCATTATACTAAATTGTAACTGATTAACACAAATAGGCATATTTAAATACTTCTGTAATAACTGTATTTGATAAGGATTTTGATTGGAAACCCCAAAATGACGGACTTTTCCAGAAGTATATAATTTTTCAAACGCCTCTGCTACTTCAGAAGGCTCCATTAAAGTATCGGGACGATGCAAAAGCAAAATATCAATATAGTCGGTTTTTAACCGTTTTAAGCTTTTGTCAACAGACTCCAAAATATGTTCTTTTGAAAAGTCATACATTTTTCCGGGAACAATCCCACACTTAGTCTGAATTATCATTTTTTCACGTATTAAAGGCGACATATTAACTACTTCAGAAAAAATTTTTTCACATTCTCCGCCGCCGTAAATATCCGCATGATCAAAAAAATTAGCGCCTAAATCCATTGACGTTTTAACAAACTGCTCAGCTTCTTTTTTTGAAACCGAATTTATTCTCATACATCCTACCGCTAAAACAGGAACTAATAAACTTGTTTTTCCAAGTTTTATATTATACATTTTAAAACACTCCTTTTTAGTACTTTCAATGCAATAATCTCATATTTTAAATAAAATATCAAGTAAAATTTTACAATACATAGTTTATTATATCTTTTAAAAATAAAGTTTTGCGAATTCATTCTGCCATTGAATGCAAAAATGTCTTTTTTTATGTTCTTTTCAGTTTGCAATTTATTCTACTTTGTATCTTTTGTTCCAATTATTTTAAAACCTAAAGGCAAAAAAGCAGAAATCTGCAGCAAATATAAAAGCATGCGCTATCAAACACATGCTTTTATTACTATATTTATGTTAAATATTTTTTTAACAAGCGAGTCAATTCTATAGTGTCAATGGGCTTTGCTATATGGGCATTCATACCGCATTCCAAACAACGCTGTATATCATCAGAAAAAGCATCCGCACTCATAGCAATTATTGGAACAGATAGAGCATCAGGATGATTCAATGCCCGAATTGCTTTTGCCGTCTCATATCCCGTCATATGCGGCATCCGTATATCCATAAGAATAGCATCATAATATCCCTTTGATGATTTTTGAAATTTGTCCAAACATATCCTTCCATCTTCTGCCCAATCCAGTTCCACGCCTAAGTCAGACAACAATTCACTTGCAACCTCATAGTTAAGCTCATTGTCCTCAGCAAGCAGAATACGGCGTCCGGATAGATCAATATTCTGATTCAATGTTCTATCATGCGTTGTTTCAATACCCATATACTGACGCAGAGCATAAAACAACGTGGATTTAAACAGTGGCTTGGAAATAAACCCGCTAATACCAGCTTCACGGGCTTCCGTTTCAAATTCACTCCATTCGTATGCAGAAATCAGCAAAATCGGAACTTTATCTCCTAAATTACGTCGAATTTCTTTTGCAACCTGAATCCCATTCATACCAGGCAGTTTCCAGTCTAACAAAATTATCTGATAATCATCATGTTTCTCATGGCGTTGAATTATCAATTCTATAGCGTTTTCTCCGCTCAGTGTCCATTCAGCTTTTATTCCAATAGATTTTAATGCATCCATAGCCGTTTTGCACACTAACTGGTCATCATCAACTACCAACACATACCAAGAAGGAAGAATCATATTTTCTTCTGTAGCAGCAGCCTTTTCAAAATCAAAAATTATATGAAATTCTGTACCTTTATCAAGTTCGCTTTGTATATCAATTGTACCTTCCATTGCATCCACAATATACTTTGTGATTGCCATACCCAAACCGGCACCCTCAGTTTTATGTATTCTGGCCCCATCCGCACGGCTATAAGATTCAAATATTTTTTTCAGAAAATCCGGTGACATACCGATTCCATTATCCTTGACATTGATATGAATTCGAACATAGTTTTCTCCTTTCGGAGATTTTTCTTCAAAAAGGGATAATCGTATCGAACCTCCCTCTGGTGTATATTTAGTTGCATTTGATAAAAGATTTAATAAAATCTGATTCAAGCGCACGCCATCGCACCATACATTTTCTGTTAAAATATTGTCAACATGTATATCAAAAGTTTGTTTTTTTGCTTTTACCTGCGGCTGCATAATATTAACAATTCCTTCAACAATTTCTTTTAAAGAAATTTGTTCTATTGTTAATGTCATTTTCCCGCTTTCAATTTTAGACATATCCAAAACATCATTAATCAATCCCAATAGATGTTTACTCGATAATGTGATTTTTCCAAGACAATTGCGTACCTGTTCCCGATCATCTATATGAGCTGTCGCAATCGCAGTCATACCAACAATTGCATTCATTGGCGTACGAATATCATGACTCATATTTGCTAAAAATTCACTTTTTGCCTGACTTGCTTCAAGTGCTAACTCACGAGCCTTTTCCAGTTCATTAAGCTGAGAACGGGTAATAGAAAAATACCGAAGGAAAATCAATGTCAGAATAATTAAAACAGAAATACAGGACAACAACGTCATTATCATACGCTGACTGCTCAAGCTATTTATAGTATCATCCAATATACCGTAAGGCATTACTGTAACCAAATACCACTCAGAATAAGGCAATGGTATGCCATAAATTTGTCGTTCTTCACCATTTACTTTAAGTGTTGCAGCATATTCATTATGCTCTCTCAGCGCCACGCCAAACTCTTCAAGAGATTTTTCTACAGACAACTTGGTTGTTGCAGGATCAAGTTCCATTCGTAATTGTTCAAAAAAATCCCATAACTCAGTATTAGGATTTTGTATTACAAAACTGCCATCAGGTCTGATA
>CAKTDK010000024.1 GCA_934541205.1 uncultured Eubacteriales bacterium | reverse complement strand
ATATTACATCGAACAGGTTTAAAAAAGGATGTGATTTTTATGGCTACTCCACACATAAATGCAGAAAAAGGAGATGCTGAAAAATCTGTTCTTATGCCGGGAGATCCGCTGAGAGCAAAGTTTATTGCTGAAAATTATCTTGAAAATGTAAAAGAAATAACTTCTGTAAGAAATATGCTGGGCTTTACAGGATGTTATAAGGGAAAAGAAATATCTGTTATGGGAAGCGGTATGGGAATGCCTTCTATGGGAATTTATTCTTATGAGCTTTATAATTTTTTCGGTGTGGAAAATATTATAAGAATAGGTTCTGCCGGAGCCATAGCAGATGATGTGAAGCTAAAAGATATAATCTTTGGAATATCGGCAAGCACCGACTCAAATTATTTTTCTCAGTACAACCTTCCGGGAATATATTCTCCCTGCTGCGATTTTTCTCTTTTGAAAAAAGGTATTGAAATTGCAGAAAATAAAAATATGAAATATCATGCCGGAAATATTCTTTCTTCCGATACTTTTTACGGTGATGATGAAAATTCGCTTTTAAAATGGAAAAAGATGAATGTTCTTGCAGTGGAAATGGAATCGGCAGCGCTTTATATGAACGCTGCAAGATCCGGAAAAAAAGCGCTTGCTATATTAACGGTTTCGGATTGTCCTTTAAAAGGAGAAAGCACTACAGCTTTGGAAAGACAAAACACGTTTACGGATATGATGGAAATTGCTCTTGAAATCTAAAAATTTGAAAAGGCGAAAAAAGTTATGGATAAAAAAACTGATTTGTTAAAAATGCTTGAAAAGGAAGCTTTAAAAGCAAGAGAAGCGTCGTACGCTCCCTATTCCAGGTTTAAAGTCGGCGCTGCGCTTATTGCAAACAGCGGAAAGATATACAGAGGATGCAATATAGAAAGCGTGTCTTTTTCTCCAACTTGCTGTGCTGAAAGAGTAGCTTTGTTTAAGGCCGTTTCCGAATGTGAAAGGGATTTTAAAGGTATATTTATTTTGGGAGGAAAAGAAGATTTAAAATCGGACGAGCTTGATATTTGTTACCCTTGTGGAGTTTGCCGTCAGGCGCTTTGTGAATTTTGCGGAGAAGATTTTGAAATATATTTAAAAGATAAAAGAGGTAATTTTAAGATTTATACGTTAAAACAGCTGATGCCTTACAGCTTTGATAAAATATAGAGATATTATGGAGGGCAAAATGAAAAATATTAAAAGAATTATTGCATTGTTATTAACATTTTTATTTGCTTTTACAGGGTGTAAAAGTAACAACGGTAAAGAGGTTACTCAGGAAAGAATGATGTCTCAGGTAATGTATGCGCTTATATTAAGCGATTCCGGAATTAACGATAACGGAATAAATCAGTATACTTGGCAGGGTATCTTGGATTTAAAAACAGCGGGAAACATTCAGACAAAATATTTTGAAGCTGAAAATGAAGATGAGATAAAGCTGAATATTGAAAAAGCTGTTGCTTCTGATTATGATGTTATTTTTTCTCTGGGAGATTTGGCAAATGCTAATCTTCAAAAATATAAAAGTTCTGATCCAAATCAGCTTTTTGCCTTTATAAATATGGATTCAAAAAATCAGCTTGATACAAACAGCTTTGCTGTTGAATTTGCGGATTATGAAGGAGCTTTTCTCGCAGGATATCTTGCTTGTGAAACTACAAAAACGTCAAAAATAGCATTTTTGGCGGATGTGGACAATACGTCATCTCAGGATTCAAAGTACGGATTTTATGCCGGAGCGCATTATTATAATGTTTTAAATAATAAAAACGTACAGGTTTTTGATAAAGTAATAGGTTCAAAATCGGATTCTGCGCTTGTTAAGTCAAATTTAGCGTCTTTATATGACAGCGGATGTGATATAGTTTTTGTGAATTTTGATTTTGCACAGCAGGAAATGATTGATACCGCAAATGAGAAAAACGGAAAAATAATTGGTACCGGCTATGTTGACGATACCGAAAAACAGGAAAATTTAATTGCAAAATCTATAAAATACATTGGCAAAGGAATCAAAAATATAAGTGATTTATATATAAAAAATGAAGATCTGAGAGGAAAAACATTTGTTTACGGTTTAAAAGAAGGGTGTATTGCTTTTGAATGTGATAAAAGTCAGATACCTCTTGAAGTAATTGATAAGATAGATGCTGTAAAACAAAAAATTATAAACGGAGAAATTGATGTTCCCGCTGGATACGAAGAATACCAAAAGTATATGGCTGGAAGCAAAGCTTCTTCTTCTGAGATAACAGCAGAATAAACAATTTAAAGATGGATTTCATCCATCTTTAAATTTTATGTAATGTAAAACTTATTCGTATTGATTAGTAAAGTAATAAGCTAAAGCATTAAAATATATAAAAAAAGCTTGTCAAAATGATATATTATTAGTCAATATTTATCTGATAAAATCTCTTGTTGCGGTTTACAATTTAAGGGTTTTGTTATATAATAATATCTATTAACACATGTAAAATTATTAATGAAAGGATGTGATACTAATGCAAATGACAGGTGCTCAAATTTTGATTAAATCACTTATTAATCAAGGTGTTGACACAGTTTTCGGATATCCGGGTGGAGCGGTGCTTAACATTTATGACGCTCTGTACCAATACAGCGGTGAAATAAAGCACATTCTTACCTGCCATGAACAAAATGCGGCTCATGCGGCAGACGGATATTCAAGAAGTACAGGAAAAACAGGAGTTGTTATAGCTACATCAGGACCGGGGGCGACTAACCTGGTCACGGGGATTGCTACTGCTTTTATGGATTCTATTCCTATGGTGGCAATTACGGGTAACGTAGCCGTCAGCCTTTTGGGAAAGGATAGCTTTCAGGAAGTTGATATTGCTGGTATCACTATGCCTATTACTAAGCATAATTACATAGTTAAAGATGTAAACCAGCTTGAACAGACTGTTGCGGACGCTTTCAGGATTGCAAGATCCGGAAGACCGGGACCGGTTTTGATAGATGTAACTAAAGACGTTACCGCGGCTCTTTGTGAATTTAAGGATATTAAAGTTCAGCCTTCCGAAAATAATTACAATAAATTTACTTCATCTGATATAGAAAAAGCGGTTAAGCTTATAAAAAAATCTAAAAAGCCGTTTATTTATGCCGGGGGAGGAATAACCTCAAGCGGAGCTTCAAGCGAGCTTATGGAATTTGCAAAAAAAATAAATGCGCCGGTGTCTGTAAGCCTTATGGCTATGGGAGTATATCCGTTCAGTGATGAGAACTATATGGGAATGATAGGAATGCACGGCTCAAGAGCTTCAGCGAAAGCAGTTTTAAATGCTGATTTGGTTTTGGCAATAGGAGCAAGATTCTCCGACAGAGTTGCCTGCAATCCGAAAAGCTTTGCTCCTAATGCAAAGATTATACATATTGACATTGATGAAGCTGAAATTTCTAAAAATGTCAGCGTAAAACTGTCGTTGACCGGAGATGTTAAAGCGGTTTTAACAGAACTTAATAAAAAGCTTGATAATGTTTCGGACAGAGATTTCCTTGACGAAATGATTGAATATAAAAAACAGCACCCCATTGATGAAACAAAAAGTGAAAATGACTTTCCTGCAAAGATTATTCAAAAAGCGGATGAACTTACAAAAGGAAATGCAATTTTTGCTACTGAAGTAGGACAGCATCAGATGTGGGCGGCTCAATTTTTAAAGCTTGATAAACCCAGAAGATTTATTTCAAGCGGCGGACTTGGAACTATGGGATTTGGATTTGGTGCTGCAATCGGCGCTAAGGCTGCAAATCCTGATAAAACGGTATTTAATATTGCCGGTGACGGAAGTTTTCACATGAATTTAAATGAGCTTTCCACCTGTGTTACAAAAAATCTTCCGGTAATAGTGCTTTTGATGAATAATAACGTGCTTGGCATGGTTCGTCAATGGCAGAAGGTTTTTTATCAGAACCGTTTTTCTCAGACAACACTTAATAAAACAACTGATTATGTTAAGCTTGCTCAAGCTTTTGGAGCAAACGGATATACCATCTCAAAAGAAGAGGATATTGAAAAGGTTTTAAAAGAAGCTATTTCTTCCAAAAAAACCTGCGTTGTAAATTGTATTATCAGTGAAGACGCGAATGTTCTTCCAATGGTAGCTCCGGGAGACTCCCTTGATAATCAGATACTTGATATATAGGAGGTTTGTGATATGGAGAAAAGATACGTTCTTTCAGCTCTTGTGAACAATAACTCCGGTGTCCTTACAAGAATATCCGGGCTTTTTGCAAGACGGGGATATAATATTACAAGTCTCACTGTGGGTGAAACTCAGGACAGCAAAATTTCAAGAATGACAATTGAGCTTTTCGGTGACGAATATATACTTGACCAGATAAAAAAACAGCTTCAGAAACAAATTGATGTTATTGCGGTTGAAGATTTATCAGCGGACAGTGCGGTTTTTCGTGAACTTATTATGGTAAGAGTTAATGCTGATGATGAAAATAGAGCTTCTGTTATTGAAATAGCAAATATCTTCAGAGCAAAAGTTGTTGACGTCGCTTGTGAAAGCGTTATTTTGGAAATGACGGGAAATCAGGAAAAGGTTTCGGCGTTTTTAAAACTTATGAATAAGTACGGTATAAAAGAACTTGCCAGAACAGGAATAACTGCTCTTCCAAGAGGTTAAAAAATAATTTATTTTCTAAAAGGAGGACATTATTATGTCTAAGACTTATTATGCAAAAGATTGTAATCCGGAATTATTAAAAGATCGTAAAATTGCTATTATAGGCTATGGAAGTCAGGGCCATGCTCATGCTCTTAACCTGAAAGATTCAGGTTTTGAAGTTACTATCGGACTTTATGAAGGCAGTAAATCATGGGCAAAGGCGGAAGAAGCAGGCTTTACTGTAAAAACCGCTTTTGACGCGGCAAAAGATGCTGATCTTATTATGATTTTGATAAATGATGAAAAACAGGCTAAGCTTTATAAAGAAAGCATTGAGCCGAATTTGACAGAAGGCAAATCACTTGTATTTGCTCATGGTTTTAACATCCATTTCGGTCAAATAGTACCGCCGAAAAATGTTGACGTTTGGCTATGCGCACCGAAAGGTCCCGGTCATACTGTAAGAAGTCAGTTCCTTGAAAATAAAGGTGTTCCTTCACTTATCGCTATTTATCAGGATTATACAGGAAAAGCTAAAGATATCGCCCTTGCTTATGCTCACGGAATCGGCGGCGCAAGAGCAGGTATTATCGAAACTACATTTAAAGAAGAAACCGAAACGGATTTATTCGGCGAACAGGCAGTTTTGTGCGGAGGTTTGACAGAACTTATCAAAGCCGGATTTGAAACTTTGGTTGAAGCAGGCTATGAACCTGAAATGGCATATTTTGAATGCTGTCATGAAGTTAAGTTAATTGTTGACCTTATCTTTAAAGGCGGACTTTCAGCTATGAGATATTCAATTTCCGATACTGCCGAATACGGAGATTATGTAACCGGAAAGAGAGTTATCAACGAACAGTCAAGAGCTGCTATGAAACAGACTCTTAAAGAAATCCAAGACGGTACTTTTGCAAGAAACTGGATTTTGGAAAACCAAGCTAACAGACCTTATTTCAATTCAACAAGAAGAATTGAAAGCGAACACCAGATTGAAAAAGTGGGTAAACAGCTTAGAAAAATGATGTCTTGGTCAGAAGATAATAAATAAGTATTAGATTTGCGGAAAATCCCACATAAAAAAGTGTGGGATTTTCTTGCACTTATGAAAGGCAGGCTCCTAATGTATGGAAAAATTAAGTAATAAAGTTACGGTAGGCGTTGAAAAAATTCCTCACAGGTCTCTTTTTGACGCTATGGGTTATACAGACGAACAGCTCAGAAGACCTATTATAGGAATAGTAAACTCTCAAAATGAAGTAGTTCCGGGTCATATACATCTTGATACTATTGCAAAGGCTGCAAGAGAAGGAGTTCTTATGGCAGGAGGCACTCCGGTTGAATTTCCTGCTATTGCAGTTTGCGACGGCATTGCCATGGGACATGAGGGAATGCATTATTCTCTTGCCTCAAGAGAGATAATTGCCGACAGTATAGAAGTTATGGCAAAGGCTCATTCCTTTGATGGACTTGTGTTTATACCAAACTGTGATAAAACAGTTCCGGGAATGCTTATGGCGGCTGCAAGGCTTAATATTCCTTCAATATTTATAAGCGGCGGACCTATGCTTAAAGGAAGATACAAGGATTGTTTTGTAAGTTTAAGCCAGGCTTTTGAGGCTGTGGGAAGCTGCAGCGCCGGAACTATGACAAGTGAAGAAGGCTTGGAGCTTGAACAAAACGCTTGTCCTACTTGCGGTTCTTGTTCCGGAATGTTTACCGCAAACAGCATGAACTGCTTGACTGAAGGAATGGGTATGGGACTTCGGGGCAACGGAACTATTCCCGCTGTATTCGGAGAAAGAACAGCTCTTGCTAAAAAAGCCGGAATGCAAGTTATGGAGCTTGTAAAAAATAATATAAAACCTCTTGATATAATGACAAAAGACGCTTTTTATAATGCTCTTTGTCTTGATATGGCTCTTGGGTGTTCTACAAACAGCATGCTTCATATTCCGGCAATCGCTCATGAAGCAGGGGTAGAGGTTACTCTTGATATGGTAAGCGAGATTACTGCAAAGACTCCTAATCTTTGCAAGCTTGCTCCAGCAGGTCCTAATTTTATTGAGGATTTATATTATGCAGGCGGTATCTATGCCGTTATGGCGGAGCTTAACAAAAAAGGTTTGCTTAAGGAGCAAAAAATTACCGTAACCGGAAAATCAATGAATGAAAATATAAAAGGTGCAGTAAATAAAGATACAAATGTAATAAGACCTATTGAGAATCCATATTCCGAAACAGGCGGTATCGCAGTACTTTACGGAAATCTTGCTGAAAACGGATGTGTTGTAAAACGTTCCGCCGTGGATGAAAAAATGCTTGTACATAAAGGCCCCGCAAGAGTTTATAACAGCGAAGAGGAATCTATAAAAGCTATTTTGGGCGGGGAAATCAAAAAAGGCGACGTTGTTGTTATAAGATACGAAGGACCAAAAGGCGGTCCTGGTATGCGTGAAATGCTTTCTCCGACTGCTTCTCTTGCAGGAATGGGGCTTGATAAGGATGTTGCCCTTATTACCGACGGACGTTTTTCCGGCGCTACAAGAGGAGCCGCTATAGGTCATGTATCTCCTGAGGCGGCGTCAGGCGGACTTATCGCTTATATATGCGACGGAGATATTATTTCGATTGATATAAATAAGGGAGAAATAAATGTTGATATTCCTTCCGATGTTCTTGACCAAAGAAAGAAAACTACAAAAATTCTTGACCCGAAAATCAATACGGGTTATTTAAAAAGATATGCAAGAATGGTATCTTCATCGGATAAAGGCGCTATTTTGGAATAAGGATTTGATGCAATATGGCTTTAAACATGGAATTTCAAGATGTAAAAAAGTCAAATAAGATTGAAATATTTGATTCAACCCTTCGCGACGGCGCTCAGGGTGAGGGAATACTGTTTTCAGTCGAAGATAAAATAAAAATTGTAAAAATACTTGACGATTTAGGCGTCGACTATATTGAAGGAGGAAATCCTTTTTCCAATAAAAAGGATATGGAATTTTTTGATACTGCGTCTAAATTTCAGCTTAAAAATTCAAAGCTATGTGCTTTCGGAAGTACCAGAAAACCAGGAGAAAAAGCTTTTGAAAGTTTGGCAGTAACCGCTCTTTTAAAAGCAAAAACCGACGTGGTCGCTATTTTCGGAAAAAGCTCTGTTTTACATGTAAAGGAAGTTTTAAAAACTACTTTGGAAGAAAATCTTTCTATGATTTATGATACGGTATCCTTTCTTGTTTCAAATTCAAAATATGTGATTTATGACGCAGAGCATTTTTTTGACGGGTATAAGCTTGACAAAGTTTATGCGTTAAAAACATTAAAAGCGGCTTATGACGCAGGGGCAAAAGTTCTGTGTCTTTGCGATACAAACGGTGCTTGTTTTCCCGATGAAATTTATGATATTGTAAAAGAGGTAAAAAGTAAGTTTAATATAAAAATCGGAATACATTGTCATAATGATACGGGCATGGCAGAAGCGGGAAGTATTTTGGCGGTAAAAGCCGGAGCCTGTCATGTTCAGGGAACATTGACGGGACTTGGAGAAAGATGCGGAAATGCCAATTTGTCAACTCTTATTCCAAATCTTCAGCTAAAAAAAGGTTATAAGTGTATAGATGAAAAAAATCTTACCGAACTTACTTCAAGCTGTAAAGCAGTAGCAGAAATTGCAAATGTTCCTCTTTCTTCTTCAATGCCTTATGTAGGGAAAAGCGCTTTTGCCCATAAAGCTGGTATGCATATTGACGGAGTAAATAAAATATCATCTTCTTTTGAGCATATTGACCCGAGTATTGTGGGAAATGAGCGAAGATTTTTAACCAGCGAAGCCGCAGGACGGGGAACTATACTTAAAAAAATACAGAAAATTGACGCTTCCATAAAAAAAGAAGATCCCAAGACCAAAGAAATTGTTGACAAGCTTAAAGACCTTGAATATAAAGGATATCAGTTTGAAGCGGCGGAACAAAGCTTTGAGCTTGTGATATCAAAGCTTTTGGGAAGATATCAAAAAAGCTTTGAACTTTTGGATTTTAAAATAATAACTACAACCGGAAAACAGGATAATTATACTGCTACCGCAATGATAAAAATTCAGGTAGACGGAAAAACAGAAATAACTGCCGCGGAAGGTGAAGGGCCTGTTAACGCAATGGATAAAGCCCTCAGAAAAGCGCTTTCGGTTTTTTATCCTTCAATTTCAAAAATTCATTTGACAGATTATAAAGTTCGTGTACTTGAAGCAAAAGACGCTACTGCCGCAAAAGTAAGAGTTCTTATAGAAACTACGGACGGAAAAGATATATGGACTACTGTAGGAGTATCTACCGATATTATAGAGGCAAGCTGGATAGCTCTTGCAGATTCAATAGAATATAAATTATCAAAAGAAAAGAGGAATAATTGATATGAGCAAACCTATGACTATGACTCAAAAGGTTTTGGCAAAGCATGCCGGACTTGATGAGGTTTCAAGCGGACAGCTTATTATGGCGGACGTGGATTTGGTACTTGGAAACGATGTAACATCTCCTGTTGCTATTAATGAGTTTGAAAAAAACGGCCTTGAAGATGTTTTTGATAAAACAAAAATTGCGATGGTTTTGGACCATTTTACTCCAAACAAAGATATAAAAGCGGCTGAACAGTGCAAAAGAACCCGTGATTTTGCTTATGAAAAAGATATTTTAAACTTTTTTGATGTAGGTGAAATGGGCGTTGAACATGCGCTTTTGCCTGAAAAAGGTCTTGTTACCTGTGGGGATGTTGTAATAGGTGCCGATTCTCATACCTGTACTTACGGAGCGCTTGGAGCTTTTTCAACAGGAGTTGGAAGTACTGATATGGCTTTTGGTATGGCTACCGGAAAAGCATGGTTTAAAGTTCCTTCTGCTATAAAATTTAATCTTACTGGAAAGCTTTCAAAATTTGTAACTGGGAAAGACGCTATATTACATATTATCGGTATGATAGGTGTTGACGGAGCTCTTTATAAATCAATGGAATTTTGCGGTGAAGGATTAAAGGAACTTTCAATGGACGCAAGATTCTGTATTGCCAATATGGCTATAGAGGCCGGAGCTAAAAATGGTATTTTTGAGGTTGACGATATTACTCTTGATTATGTTAGTAAACATTCAGATAAAAAATATGAAGTTTTTAAAGCTGACGACGACGCTTTGTATGATAAAGTTTATAATATTGATTTATCAGAGATTAAACCTACTGTTGCTTTTCCGCATTTACCGGAAAATGCAAAAACTTTTGATCAAATAGGAGATATAGAGATAGATCAGGTAGTTATAGGGTCTTGTACAAACGGTAGACTTTCCGATCTTGAACAGGCGGCAAGTATTTTAAAAGGTAAAAAGGTAAATAAGAGAGTCAGAACAATTGTTATTCCCTGTACTCAAAAAATATATCTTGAGGCTATGGAGCTTGGATATCTTAAAACTTTTGTTGAAGCAGGATGTATAGTTTCAACTCCAACATGCGGTCCGTGTCTTGGAGGACATATGGGCATACTTGCAAAAGGTGAAAGAGCTGTTGCTACCACTAACAGAAACTTTGTTGGAAGAATGGGACACCCAGAAAGTGAAGTATATCTTGCTAGTCCTTATGTAGCGGCTCAAAGTGCAATAGACGGTAAAATTTCTTGTCCGAAGGAGGAAAATTAAATGAACGCACAGGGAAAAGTTTTTAAATACGGAAAAAATGTTGATACAGATGTTATTATTCCGGCAAGATACCTAAATACTTCTGATGCAAAAGAGCTTGCTCTTCATTGTATGGAAGATATTGATAAGGATTTTGCTTCAAAAGTACAACAGGGAGATATAATCGTTGCTGACAAAAACTTCGGATGCGGTTCTTCAAGAGAACATGCTCCTTTGGCGATAAAAACTTCCGGAGTATCCTGCGTTATTGCAAAAAGTTTTGCAAGAATATTTTACAGAAATTCCATTAATATAGGTCTTGCAATTTTAGAATGCGAGAAAGCGGTGGACAGCATTTGCGCCGGAGATGAAGTTGCTGTTGATTTTGATACGGGAGTTATTACAAATATTACAAAAAATGAAACTTATCAGGCTCAGCCGTTTCCTCCTTTTATACAGAACATAATAAAAAATAACGGACTTTTGAATTTGGCTAAAAAAGGAGAATTTTAAAAATGAGAGAACTTAATATTGCGGTAATAAAAGGTGACGGAATAGGCCCCGAAATAGTAAACGAAGCTATAAAGGTGCTTAACAGAGTGTCTGAAAAATATGATGTAAAATTTAATTTTACGGATGTTTTAATGGGCGGAATAGCTATTGATAAAACGGGAGAGCCTCTTCCTCAGGAAACTATAGATATCTGTAAAAAAAGTGACAGCGTTATACTTGGCGCTGTGGGAGGGCCAAAATGGGACACTCTTCCCGGACATTTAAGACCGGAAAAAGGACTTTTGGGAATACGCTCTGCATTGGGGCTTTATGCAAATCTTCGTCCCGCAGTTATGTATAATGTATTGAAGGACGCCTGTCCTTTGAAAAATGAAATTGCTGAAAAAGGCATTGATATAATGATAGTCCGTGAGCTTATAGGAGGAATTTATTTCGGAGACAGGGCTATTGTTGACGATAACGGAGTAAAAGCGGCTTATGACACGGAGAAATATAACGTTAAAGAAGTTGAAAGAATAGGGCGTCTTGCTTTTGAGCTTGCAAAAAAGAGAAATAAGAGAGTTATAAGCATTGATAAGGCAAATGTTCTTGAAAGCTCAAGACTTTGGAGAGAAGTTATCCATAATATTTCTAAGGATTATCCCGATGTTTCCTGTGAGGATATGTTGGTTGACAATGCGGCAATGCAGATTGTAAAAAATCCGTCTCAGTTTGATGTTGTTGTAACAAGTAATATGTTCGGGGACATTTTGTCAGATGAGGCGAGCATGGTGACAGGTTCTATCGGACTTTTGCCTTCAGCGTCAATTGGTGAAGGAACTATGGGACTTTATGAGCCTATTCACGGCAGCGCTCCTGATATTGCGGGACAAAATATTGCAAATCCGATTGCCACAATTTTGTCGGTATCTATGATGCTTAAATATTCCTTTGATATGATGGAGGAAAGCAAAGCCATAGACGATGCGGTTTCAAAAGCTCTTGATATGGGCTACAGAACAAAAGATATATATAAAGACGAGAAAGATAAGCTCGTTTCAACCTCTGAAATGGGCGATATTATTTCAAGTCTTATTTAAAAAGTATGGGCAAACTTTTGCCCATACTTTTTTTAAATCTTTTATCCAACTTACAGTTGGATAAAAGATAAAATCATCAAACTAATGCGTTGTTGATTTAATAATATTATGCTATTACAATATAATTGCAGCTGCATAATAAATAAACAGGGGTGAAAATAATGTATAATATTAAAATTGGCGAACAGATTGGATTTTTGCGCCGTCAAAAAAATATGACGCAGGAAAACCTTGCAAATGCGATTGGAGTTACAAACCAGGCAGTTTCAAAATGGGAGTCCGGTCAATGTTGTCCGGATATTCAGTTTCTTCCAGAAATTGCATCATTGTTTGAGGTAAGTATTGATGAACTGATGGGATATAGGTCTTCGTATACACTTGAAAATATATATTTGGAAATTAAATCATTGTTTCAGTCTTTGCCTGAAGAAAAAGTATTTGACAATGCTTTCAGGTTAGCTGTTTTGTTGCATGAAGTAATATGTACCCGAGGGTATAAAAGTTATGTGCCTTGGGATACGAGCAAAAATTACAGTTTGGAAGACACACCATATAAAGAAGGAATTTCAACAATGTCTGAACCAGGAGGAAGCACAATATATACAGGTAGTGGAATATTTTTTGCAGACAGTAAAAAATATAAGAGTCCTGAAATAACGAAGATATTGGAAGTATATTTGTCTTTAGAAAAATTGATGGATATTAATGTTTTGAAAACGATGTATGCAATATATGAATTGACAAACAAGGATTTTGATTTGTATGTTTCATTATCAGATATTGCGAAAAAAGCCAATATTTCAGAAAACGATACGGCGAAAGCTGTTAAAAATCTTCCATTCCCGCTGACAATAAAAGAAAGCGGTAGTGGGGAACTGATGTATAGAATAGAAGGCCCGTATATGTATGTTCCTCCGTTGCTTATGCTTTTAAGAGGAAAATAAATTAAAACAAGGTGCTTTTGCACCTTGTTTTAATTTATCCTGTAATGTCCTATTATATCATTGCGGTTTTCCAAAATATCTTCTTCATATCTTATTTGAAAAGGATTGGCGTGGTGGATGACTAACGAAATCCCGTTTCTGTTTCTTTTATCTGAAACGATTCCTATATGGTTTTTAAAAATTACAATATCTCCGCCTTGCCAATCTTTTATGTCTTTTTCATCGGTTGTCAACTGTATAGCTGTATTTTCAAAATAAACTTTAAGATTGCGGACTCTTCGAAAATCAATATTTTTATCTATGGTTTCAATATTGTACTTATCTCTGTTTTCTAAAATATCCTTATTGACAAGCTCCATTAAATCATATCCTGCATTTTTTAGAGAAAAAGCTACAACATCGGTACATACTCCATAACCGTCGTCGGGGTAACCACCGGCATAATATTTACTTTTGTATTTGGGTTTTGTTTTTATGTATGCTTTTGCATTTTTTAAAATATCTGTTTGATCGTCAATTTTGTCCTTATCCATATCTGTTTGGCTTGTATAGAGTTCTATATTGAAATCAGAATTTGTATAGGTTTTATGGGGGATGATATTAAAATGGTACAAAATATATATAAAAATAATTATAACAGCAGCTATACTTATAAAAAGCAGTATTTTTTTTATATTCTTTTTTGTCATAACATTAAAACTGTCCTTTTATAAAATTTGCTTTATTTTAACATATATTTTGTAAAAGAACAATTTATTTTATTGAGATTAACATTTTATAATATGGTAAAAATATAAAAAGGATGGTGAAGCTTATGTTTGAAAAAATAAAAAATAAATTTTTTGCTTATAAAAACATGAAAATGGAAAGTGAAAATCAAAGTGATGATATTTCTCCGAAATATGAAAAAGAATTTTATGATTCAATAGATAACAATTTAAAATATATTCAGGATGATTTTAAAAATTGTACTGATCTTGTAATAAAGCGGTTTACAAAAGACGGTATAAAAATGGCGATTGTAGCCTTTTCCAATTTATACAGCAAGGAAATTACCACTTTAAGTATAATTGAGCCTATATTAAAGCACGATTTTACTCATTCTTTAACTTATAATTATAATATTTACAGAGAAGTTATGGACTCGGTCGTAACTGTCAGTGAATTGGAAGAAACTCAATATCTTGATGAGTTTATAGTAAAAATAATGGGCGGCTTCTGTGGTATTTTAATAGACGGTTATAAAATGGGAGCTTTGACGGGCCTTCAAGAAATATCTCAAAGAAGTGTTGAAGAATCTGATACTACAGTTGTGGTAAGAGGCCCTAAAGACGGTTTCGTAGAAGTTCTTGCCACAAATATTTCTCTTATGAGAAAGAACATAAAAAGCAGTGAATTGAAGTTTGAAATGGGAATAATAGGGGAAAAATCAAGGACAAATTATGCTCTTGTATATATAGAAGATAAAGTAACAAAAAAAGTATTAAAAGAAATAAAAAAGAGGCTTAATACAGTAGATTTAGATTATGTAATGGAATCAGGATATATAGAGCCGTATTTGGAAGAAAATATATATTCTATGTTTCCGACTGTGGGAGTAACAGATAGGCCGGACGTTTTATGCGGAAAAATTTCAGAAGGAAGAGTAGGAGTTATGCTTGATGGAACTCCTTTTTGCCTTTATGTTCCTTATATTTTTGCGGAGGTTTTACAAAATCCTGAGGATTATTATCAGCGGATGTTTTACGGTACGGTTATAAGATGGGTGAGATTTATTGCTCTTTTTATATCGCTTTTTCTCCCGGCATTTTATGTTGCTCTGACTACGTTTCATCAGGAGGCGTTACCTCCATCTATTTTGTATAATATAGCCAAAAGTCAGCAGACTACGCCGTTCCCGATAGTTTTAGAAGCTCTTCTGATACATTTTATATATGAGCTTTTAAGAGAAGCGGGAATAAGACTTCCAAAGCCTGTAGGACAAGCAATAGGTATAGTTGGAGCTTTGGTTATAGGAGATGCAGCGGTTTCTGCGGGAATAATGGGAGCACCGATGGTTATAATTGTTGCCCTGACAGCTATCGCCTCCTTTGCGGTATCAGAAATTTATGAAACAGTTTTTATTTTAAGATATATTTTTATATTAGCGGCAGGATTTTGCGGATTTTACGGTATTATGCTTGTTTTGTCTGTTGTTTTAATACATTTATGTTCTTTAAAAAGTTTTGGAGTTCCGTATCTTTCTCCTTTAGCTCCATTTGATAAAACTGCGCAAAGAGATATGTTTGTACGTTCTTCATGGCCTTTTTTAAAAAATACTACTGAAATTGAAAATATGACGGGAACAGATGAAAAAATAAGAAAAAAAGAGGAGGAATAATATGATAAATAAAAAAATATCGGATAATCAATGTTTTTTTCTGATTTTTTTAATGAAATTTATTATGCTGATATTTAATATTACTGTTACGGAAAGCGTTCAGGAATTAGGCTTTATTTTAATAAGTAATGTTATAGGCGGAATATTAAACTATCTTATTGTCCTTCCTTTTATATTAATGATAAAAAATGAAATGTATGTAAATGTTTTAAAAGATAAAAAATGGCTTGCATATATATTTGTTATTTTATTATTTGTGGTTTTGCAGCTGCGTCTTTCAAGCTTTACTTCATTTTATAATATAGGAGTTTTTCCGGAACTTTCAAATACATTTTTTGCCGTTACTTGTCTTATTGTTGTTATATACAGTGTAAGAAAAGGAATAGAGGGTATAAGCAGAAGTTCTGTAATATTACTTCCTCTTTTGATATTTTCGATGACAGTAATATCTATACTTATATTAAATTACGGCATGGAAAACAGCTCAAAAATAACTTTGGGCGGAAATGTTTTAAAAGGACTTTCAAATCAGGCTATATTTAATGCTGCAACATCTTTAGACGGAATATTTTTATTTTTGCTGTCTCCTTATATAAAAAGTAAAGAAAAAATACACAAAAAATATGTGTTTTGGCTTTTGGGATATATAATATTATTATTGTTTATGACTTTTGCTATAATTTTAAGTTACGGAAAATATGCGGCAAATCTTAATTTTATATATTATATAACTGCAAGAAATACGGGACTTGGAACATTTATAGAAAGATTTGAATCCGTTCATGTAGCTTTATGGGTACTATGTATTATCCCGTTTTTTGCATCAATCATTGTTATGATACAGGACCTTACAGGAAAAAAAGGATGGATAAGTCTTATTATAATAAGTGTTTTGCTTATTATAGGCGATTATTTCTTAACATTTAAATACACTTATTTATATAATATTTTTTCAAACCGTATAATTAATATGGTTATAGGAGCCGTAATAATTTTACTTCCTTACTTTGTTTTATTATTTTGCAGAAGGAGAAAGAAGAAAAATGAAAAGAAAATTTCGTAGTTTTGTTATTATGATTTTTTGTATAACGATTTTGTTATCCGGCTGCGGTAAAGGAAAAGAAATAAAAGATTTGTCAATAGTTGATGCTCTTGGTATTGATATAGATGAAAACGGAATAGTAAATTTGACGTTTCAGTTTTACAAGGCTCTTATAGGGGACGCGCAGGAGGAAGGAAAAGTAGAAGTATATGAAGCTTCCGGAGAAACAGTTCAAGATGCAATTTTAAACGCCGAAGTAATTGGAAACAAAAAA
>CAKTDK010000023.1 GCA_934541205.1 uncultured Eubacteriales bacterium | reverse complement strand
AAAATCTGTTTGAATGCTATTCCTAACAATAGAGTCTTTCCATGTATATACTGACCTCGTATCATCACTTTCATAATATTTGCTTTTATAAATACTATCATCAGCCAATAAGAATAAATCATCCCCATCTACAGATAACACACGCCATTTAATAGGTTGCTTTTCTTTTGTTTTGTCAATATGTCTTTGCTTTTGTGTTCTTGCATTCAGGTTATATGATTTAACCCTTAATAATGAAAAAGTTCAGCAAACCGCTGTTTCAAGACAAAAATATACATTAACATTAAAAGATGAAAGGGGTATTATATATGACAGGAATTATGAAAAATTAGTTGATGACGAATGGGTAAATATCGCAATGGTAGATCCTTTAAGATGTAATTCCGATTCAGGATATTTTTTAAAAAATAACTCCCTTGATATGACGTATGAAGAAATAAGTAAAAAATTATCACGTGAAAGACCTTTTATAACGCAGGTGAAAGAATATAAAAACGATTTTCCGGGAGTAAAAATTTATAATTCAACTATGAGATATTCAAGTCAGATGATTTTATCTCATTTAATAGGATATTGTGACAGCGATGGAAACGGTATATCGGGAATTGAGAAAGCTTTTGATGAAGAGCTTAAAACATTCGGAGGGAAAACAACGGTTTCTTTTCTTGTAGATGCAAAAAGAAAAGCTCTTGGAGGAAGCGAAATTGAAATAAATAAAACTTCAAACGGAATCGGCGGAATAGTATTGACTATTGATAAAAATATACAAATGGCAGCAGAAAAAGCAATAGATAAAAAAATAACAAAAGGAGCGGTTGTTGTATCAGATATAAAAACCGGAGAAATACTTGCTCTTGTCAGCAGGCCTAATTATAATCAAAATAATATAAAAGAATATATTGACAGGGAAGATGCGCCTTTTGTAAACAGATGTTTTAACAATTATAATTTAGGTTCGGTATTTAAAATATGTGTTGTTGCCGCTGCGCTTGAAAACCATGTCCCCACAACTTTTGAAGTTGACTGCAAAGGATATGTTGAAATATCAGGCAGACAATTCGGATGTCATGAAGAAAAAGGACATGGAATAGTATCTCTTGAAACAGCTTTTAAAGAATCCTGTAATCCGTATTTTATTGAACTTTGCAGAAGAACAGGCGCTGAAAAAGTTATCAGTATGGCAAAAAAATTAGGTTTTGGAGAAGAAAATATATTTTGGGGCGGAATTTCTTCAAAAAAAGGAAATCTTCCCAATAAAAAAACTTATTCTCCTCATGAAAGCGCCAATATATCTATAGGACAGGGAGAAATACTTGTAACTCCTGTTCAGGTAAATTCAATGATTTCCACAATTGCCGGAGACGGAATATACAGATTGCCTGTTTTGTTTAAAGGAATTACAAAAGACGGAGAAAATATAGCTATGAAAGCGCCTCAATGTGAAAAATATAATATTTTAGATCCTTCCATATCAGCAAAAATAAAACAGCTTATGATAAATACTGTAAAAGATGGTTCGGGAAGAAAAGCATCTCCGGAATATTTGGGCGCAGGAGGAAAAACCGCTTCTGCTCAGACAGGACAATTTAAAAATGATGAAGAAATAATAAGGACATGGTTTGCGGGATTTTATCCGGAAAAAGATCCTATGTATGCAATAACTGTTGTAAGCGATGACGACGGAAAATCCGGAGCTACAATATGCGCTCCCGTTTTTAAAGAAATATGTGACAGTATATTTAAATTGTATTATAAAGATACTACAACAGAAATATCAAAAGAATCCGAATAAGATAAAAAAATTACTTTTAATTGAGCAAGATTTATGGTATTATATTATTTAGAGATTTTTATGGAGTTGATTATATGTCAGAGATATATAGAAAATATAAAAATATATTATATGCTGCTGTAGATTTTTGTATAGCGGTATTAGTATATTTATTTGTGTCAAGATTTTGGACTTCAAGCTACATTATTCCTGAAAAGGATTTTATAATTCAGATATTCACATATTCATTTATTGTAGTTTTTTTTATGCTTTTATTTAAAGTTTATAAAAAGGAATTTGGATATACAGGGTACGATGGAATATTTTATATATTTTCGGTGTCCCTTTTTGCAAATGTTATTTATTATTTATTAAGTTTTATTCCGATTTTTCAGTCTTACCATATAAAATATTATATGCTGCTTTTTTTTGTTTGTACTTTTGCTCTTATAGCATATAGAATTGTTCTTAGATTTTACAGGAATGTAATTAATGCTTTATCAAAAACTTCGGGCAAAAAAACACTTATAATAGGAGCCGGAGAAAGCGCGCAGATCATTTATTCATATTTAAAGCAGACAAGTTCTCAAAATTACAGAATAATCGGGTTTGTTGATGACAGTAAAAAGAAAATAGGAGCAAAAATGTTTAATCTTCCTATTTTAGGTCCTATAAACAAATTAAAGTTGTTTGTAAACGATCATCAGGTTAAAACCGTAATAATAGCAATTCCGTCTTTAAGTATTGAAAAAAGAAGAGAAATACTGAACATTTGTTCAAAACTTGATATCGAAATAAAAACTCTTCCGTCCCTTTCCGATATAGAAGAAGGAGCTGCAATAAATTCCATACGTACAATAGATATAAATGATCTTTTAATGAGAAATTCAATAAGGTTTGATATTGAATCTGTTTCCGAATATATAAAAGATAAAGTTGTAATGGTTACGGGAGGCGGAGGAAGTATAGGAAGCGAGCTTGTACGCCAGGTCATAAAATTTTCTCCAAAAAGCGTTATAATTGTTGATATTTATGAAAATAATGCTTACGATATTCAGATGGAGTTAAAGCAGAAATACAAGGAGTCTATTGATTTACATATTGAAATAGCTTCTGTAAGGGATGCTGAAAAAATGGATATAATATTTTCTCAATATAAGCCGGATGTTGTATTTCATGCTGCAGCTCATAAGCATGTTCCGCTTATGGAAACCAATCCTGAAGAAGCAGTTAAAAACAATATTTTCGGTACTTTAAATATCGCAAATCTTGCTTTAAAGTATAAATGCAATAAGTTTATACTTATTTCAACCGATAAAGCAGTCAACCCTACAAATGTAATGGGAGCGACAAAACGTGTTTGTGAAATGATAGTGCAGTACATGGGAAAAACTTGTCAAAGTACGAAATTTGCTGCTGTAAGATTTGGAAATGTTTTGGGAAGCAACGGATCCGTTATCCCTCTTTTTAAAACTCAGATAGAAAACGGAGGTCCTGTTACAGTAACTCATCCTGATATTATAAGATATTTTATGACTATACCTGAAGCGGCAAATCTTGTACTTCAAGCGGGAAGTCTTGCAAAAGACGGAGAAGTATTTATACTTGATATGGGAGAACCTGTAAAAATATATGATTTGGCAAAAAAACTTATATCTTTATATGGATATGTTCCTGAAAAAGATATTGAAATAAGATTTACCGGACTTCGTCCCGGTGAAAAGCTTTATGAAGAACTTCTTCTTGCAGAAGAGGGAATTACCGAAACAAATGAGAAAAAAATATTTGTAGGAAAGCTGACTGACTTTGATTATGATGAGTTTTTAAATAATTTATCTAAACTCAAAGACGCTGCTGATGACAATGACAAGGATAAAATAATAGATATATTAAAAATTATTGTTCCGAATTTTAATCATGAATAGAGAATAAAAGAAAACGCAGTAAAACCAATTTCAATTAGAAAAACATACGAAAAGATTCTTCGCCTGACAGCCCAGAATGACAAAATGGCGAGCAATTTGTCATTCTGAAAGGGTTACACCTTGAAGAATCTTCTCTTTTTTTGAAATATTTTTTACAGTTTTTTATTCTTTTGTTATGTATTTTTCCAAATATTCTTCTCCGATATATTTGTTTAAAATCTTATCAATATATTCCATTGAAAAATCGTGAGTCTTTTTTCTTACTCCGTGGCTTTTGGATAAATTATCATTATATAAGTAATAAGGATATATTTGAATATTATTATATGAGCCTGTATAATGAGTTATAACAGGTATTAACTTAATGTTTTCTATAGTAATTTCACCTGTATTATTGTTTTTTATTACATCAAAATCTGCTATTCCGCCTATAAGATTATTTCCTTTGTTTTGTGCAGATATAAAATTACCCAGAGAATAATAAACAATTGATTTATTGCCGTTTTCAGCTGTTACGATTTCTATTTTTTGAAGCACGTGAGGATGGGTGCCGATTATGATGTCTGCTCCCCAAAAAGTCATTTTTTTGGCAAGAGATATTTGGCTTTCAAGTACATCATTTGAATTTTCTTCTCCCCAATGGGGACAAATAACCACCACATCAGAGAGCATTTTTGCTTTTTTTATAAGCCGTTCAATAGTAGATTCATCTTTTGTGTAAATAAGCTTTAATTCTGAATTTTTGGGGATATTCAGGCCGTTTGTATGTTCTGTAATTCCTATAAAAGAAAAAGTAATACCGTTTTTCTCCATGACTTTAATATTTTCCATATCCTGTTCATTTCTGTAAAGTCCGGTTACAAGCGCCGGCTTGTCAGACCAGTAATCAAGACAGGCGAATGCGCCTTTGGTGCCTTTGTCCAAAACATGGTTATTGCTGTGATTTATAACGTTAAATCCCAGAGAAATAAGCTTATCTCCCATTTGGGTAGGAGTATTAAATGTAGGGTAGGAAGACGGTTCATATATTGAAGAAGCTAAAATAGTTTCCTGATTTATAAAGGCTATATCTGAATTTTTTATAATATTTTCTACATTTTTATATGCAAAATCAAAGTTGTAACCGCCGTCTGAAGACCGTGCCGCAGCTTGTTCATATATATTATTATGAATAAGATTATCACCTGCTGCAATAAAACGAACTTTACTGTCGGGAAGGAGAACTTCTTCGGTAGTTTCTTCTGGCGATACGTTAACATTTTTCGAGGGATTTTTATCGGATAAAAAATAAACGCCTAAAAATATTAACGATAATATTAAAAATAAAATCAAAATATAGATAATAATATTTTTTTTGCTCATCTTTTCACATCCTTTATATTATTTTATGATAAAGTATCTTTTGTGTCAAATAATTGACTAAAATAAGCTAAACAAGTATAATTAAAGCGGTGATTTTATGTTAAAAAATGAAGTTTATAAGTTATTGATAAAAAATAAAGGAAGTTATTTATCCGGTCAGCAGATTGCCGAAAAGCTTAATGTAAGCCGTACTGCCGTTTGGAAGGTTATTAATTCTTTAAAAGAAGACGGGTTTGATATAAGAAGTAAAACAAATATGGGCTATTACATTTTTGAAGAGAGCAATTTGGTCAATAAAATTATTTTGGAGAAAGAATTATCAACGAATTTTATCGGCAAAAATATTATAATTTTAGACAGCGTGGATTCCACTAATAATTATTTAAAAGAAAAAGCAGAGACTTTGCCTGACGGAACATTGGTTATTGCAAAAAAGCAAACGGGAGGGAAGGGAAGATTTGGAAGAAAATTCGAATCCCCCGAAGGCACAGGGTTATATATGAGCGTTCTTATAAAATATGGTAAATATAATCTTAACTTTATAACCATTTTAGCTGCTGTTGCCGTACATCGTGCGATTTTTGAGGTATGTAATATAAAAACCGATATAAAATGGGTAAATGATATACATTATAAAGGGAAAAAACTTTGCGGAATACTCACTGAAGCTACTATTGAAGGAGAAACTGGAAATATAAATAATATTATACTCGGTATAGGTATAAATACTGGAAAATGGGATAAACTTCCCGAAAATTTGGAAAAGATAATTACTACTTTAGAAGATATTTCTTGTAAAAAAATTTCTCAGAATAAGTTATGCGCGGAAGTGCTAAAAAATATTGAAATGCTTTTAAATGATATTTCCTGTGAAAATGGTATATATAATCTTTTAAATGAATATAAAGAAAATCTTAATATTTTTAATAAAAATATAACTGTTATATTCGGCAAAAATAAAATAAACGGTTATATAAAGAATATAACGGAAACAGGCGCTTTGATAGTTATTGACAATCAAAATAAGGAGCATATTATAAATTCCGGGGAAATTATTTTTGAATAAACTATTTGACAAGAATATGTTAAAAAGGGTATAATAACATTTAGGGTAATTACTGTTTTTTGGAGAATATTTATTATGATAAAAAGTATGACCGGTTACGGACACAGAAATATTAATATTGACGGAAGAGATATTACCGTTGAAATTAAAAGCGTTAATCATAGGTATTTTGACTTTAATGGAAGAATACCGAGAATATACGGATTTTTGGAAGAAAATACGAAAGCTTATGTTCAAAACTTTATTTCAAGAGGAAAAGTTGACGTTTCTATTCTTATTGATTCTTCCGCCGCTGATGATATTGAGATAAAACTTAATCATTCTTTGATAAAAAATTATATGAATGCTTTTGAAGAATTGTCGTCAGTTTATTCTCTTCAAAATGATATGACGGTTTCAAGCATATCAAGGTTCGGAGATATTTTCAGTATAAAAAAAATTGAAGCGGATAAGGACGTTATATGGAATCAGGTAAAAACGGTTCTTGATGAAGCAATCAGTGAATTTATGAAAATGAGAACTGTCGAAGGAGAAAAGCTATATAAAGATCTTTTAGAAAAAGCAGATATGCTTTTAAGTTTTGTAGAGGCTTTGGAGCCACTTGAAAAAGACAGTATAGAAGAGTATAAAAATAAGCAATTTGAAAAAATGGCAGAGTTTTTAAATGACAGTACCATAGATGAAAACAGAATACTTGCGGAAGTTGCTATTTTTGCTGACAGAGTGGCTGTTGATGAGGAACTGGTAAGATTAAAAAGCCATATTTCCCAGTTTAAATCCATAATAAAAGAAGATATCCCCGTAGGAAGAAAACTTGATTTTCTGCTTCAGGAGATGAATAGGGAAATAAATACAATAGGTTCTAAGTCTTCCAATATTGAAATTTCAAAAATAGTGGTGGATTTTAAAGCTCTTCTTGAAAAAGTCAGAGAACAAATCCAAAATATTGAGTAACTGAGGTGTACATATGAAGTTAATTAACATCGGTTTTGGAAATATGGTTTCAGCAAATAGAATTATTACCATTGTAAGTCCCGAATCAGCTCCCATAAAAAGAATCATTCAGGAAGCAAAAGATAGAGGAATGCTTGTAGACGCTACTTACGGAAGAAGAACAAGAGCTGTTATTGTTACAGACAGCGACCATGTTATATTATCTGCAGTTCAGCCTGAAACTGTTGCAAACAGATTGAATGATGATATGGAAGAGGATGATATTGATGAAGAATAAAGGTCTTCTTCTTGTCATTTCGGGTCCTTCAGGAGCAGGTAAGGGTACGGTAATATCATCGCTGATGAATAAAAATGAAAGTATACATTATTCTGTTTCCGCTACTACAAGATATATCAGAGAAGGAGAAAAAGACGGTATAAATTATTTTTTCCTTTCTAAAGACGAATTTGAAAAGGAAATTGATAATGACGGAATGCTTGAATATGCTAATTATTGCGGAAATTATTACGGTACTCCTAAAAAGGCAGTGATGGAAAAACTTGAAGACGGAATTGATGTAATATTGGAGATAGAAATACAAGGCGCTCTTCAGATAAAAAAGAAATTTCCTGATGCAGTTTTAATTTTTATAGTTCCTCCTAAGTTTTCAGATATAGAAAAAAGACTTGTTGGCAGAAATACCGAATCTACAGAAATTATAAAAAAACGTATAGAAACTGCCAAAAATGAGATAAATTATATTAATCAATATGATTATATTGTTATAAATGATAAAATTGAAAACGCGGCTGAAAAAATAAAAAATATTATTTCAGCTGAGAAAAATAAATATTTAAATATGAAAGAATATATAGATAAGGAGTTTTAAATATGTTATATCCTGCAGTGCCTGAGCTTGCAGAAAGAACAAAAAGCAGATATGCGCTTGTTATTGCTGTTGCTAAAAGGGCGAGAGAAATTGTTGAACAAAATGAAAGAAGAATTGAAAATGCTGACAGTCTTGTAAAATTGGATGTTAATGAAAAATATTTTGTTGAAAAACCTGTAAAACTTGCAATAAATGAATTTTATGAGAATAAGTATTCAATAAAGGAATAAAAAGCATCCGAAAAATCAATTATAAATACTGATTTTTCGGATTTTTATTTTTAATTAAAGAAAGGGGATGCGTTATGAGTTTATATGCAAAAATAGCTGTTGAATCTGTAATTTTGCCCATTGATAAAATGTATACATACAGAATCCCCGAAAATTATACGGAAATTTTGAAAAAAAATATGAGAGTACTTGTCCCTTTCGGCAAGGGAAATAAAAAATACAGAGGTATAGTTCTTAATATTTTTGAAGATAAAGAAATTAATCCGAAAAATTATAAAAGTATTGTTTCTGTTCTTGACAGTGAACCTTATATAAGCGATGAAATGATGAAAATATGTCTTTTTATGAAAGAGAGATATTTTTGTAGTTTATATGACTGTATAAAAACAGTCTTGCCTTCCGGACTTAATATATCATATGTGGAATTATATTCTGCCAATAAAGATATTTTGGAGGAGGCTGAAAATAAATATAAGGAGATTTTTTATTATATATTAAAAAATAAAACGGTATCTTCAGAGATGCTGAAAGAAAAATTTCCGAAATTAAATATAAATAAAATAACAAAAGAATTGACAGAAAAAAAATATATAAAATCTGAAATGATATATAAAAATATTGTTAACGATGCAAAAAAGGTAATGGTTAAATTAGTTTCGGATGATGATTTATATATTTCTTCTATAGAGCGGCGGTCAAAAAATTATAAAAAAATTATATCAATTTTAAAAGATAACGGTGATATGTCTAAAAAAGAAATAGAATATTATACCGGAGTTTCACCGCAAAGCATTAATTCTTTGAAAAAAACCGGTATAATTGATTTTTATGAAATTGAAATATATAGAAATCCTTATGAATATAAAACAAAACTTATGGAATTTAAAGAAAATTCTATAAAATTAAACGATTTTCAAAACAAAGCTTATGAAGATATTTTATTAGCTTATAAGAAAAAAAAGCCTGCTGTATACTTGCTTAACGGAGTAACGGGAAGCGGAAAAACCCATGTTTATATGAAGCTTATTGACAAAATGCTTTCTGAAGGAAAAAATTCTATTGTATTAATTCCGGAAATAGCTCTTACATCACAGCTTTTAAATGTATTTTATAAGCGTTACGGGGATTTAGTTTCGGTTTTGCACAGCGGACTTAGTCTCGGACAGCAGCTTGACGAATGGAAAAAAATTAAAGAAGGTAAAAGTAAAATTGCTGTAGGCACCAGAAGCTGTATTTTTGCCCCTTTTGAAAAAGTTGATTTGATAATAATGGATGAAGAACATGAGCTTACTTATAAATCCGAATCGACCCCAAAATATAATGCAAAGGAGATTGCAAAATACAGATGTACATTAAATAACTCACTGCTTCTTCTTTTATCGGCAACTCCAAGTGTTGAAACCATGTATAATGCTAAAAAGGGAATATATAATTTTTCAAAAATTGAATCAAGGTTTAATAATAATTCACTTCCTGATGTAAAAATTATAGATATGAAAAACGAAATATCGGAGAAAGAGCCGTTTCCGGTTTTCAGTAAATATCTTATTGAAGAATTAAAGAAAAATATTAATGTAAAAAAACAAAGCATACTGCTTCTAAACAGAAGAGGATATTTTACTTCTCTTACCTGTAAAAGCTGCGGTGAAACGCTTCAGTGTGAAAATTGCAGTATATCTCTTACATATCATTCAAAAAATAAAAGATATATGTGTCATTACTGCGGATACAGTACGGATAAAAATATAACTTGTAAAAACTGTGGAAGCGATATGATAGAAAATAACGGTATAGGCATACAAAAAGCTGAAGAAGATTTGAAAGAGCTTATACCAGAGGTGAGAATACTTAGATTGGATGCAGATACTTCTTCCGGAAAAAATACAAACGATAAAATGCTTACAGATTTTAAAGACCATAAATATGATATACTTCTTGGTACGCAGATGATTGCGAAGGGACTTAATTTCCCTGATGTTACTTTGGTTGGAGTTATATCAGCTGATCAAAGCCTTTATATGCAGGATTTTAAAGCAAGAGAAAGGACCTTTTCTCTTTTAACTCAGGTTATAGGGCGTTCTGGAAGAGGTGAAGAAAAGGGACGTGCTGTGATACAGACATTTACTCCTGATAATGATGTTTTAAAACTTGCGGCCATTCAGGATTATAATTCTTTTTATGAGGAAGAAATACAATTTAGAAAAGTAATGAAATATCCTCCGTTTTTTGATATAGTACAGGTTCTTTTTACTTCCAGCATGGAAAAAGGGCTGTATGACAGCGCAGTATACTTTAAGAAGTTTTTTGAAAATGTTGTTGAAAAAAACATTCCTGATTGTATGTATCAAATTATAGGCCCTAATAATGCCGGAATTTATAAGATTAATAATAATTTCAGATGTCATATAATTATAAAATGCAAAATGGATAAAAATATAAGAAAGGCATTGAAACTGTCAGTTAATGAATTTTTGCTTAATAAGCTTATGAAAAATATAAGTTTATCTTTAGATATAAATCCAAATATACTTTATTGAGGTGGAAAAAATGGCGATAAGAAAAATTGTTACAAAAGAAGAAGAGAAAGTTTTAAGAAGAAAATGCAGAAAAGTTGAAAAGTTTGACGACAAGCTTCATATGATTTTAGACGATATGATTGACACATTAAAAGAGGCGGACGGCGTAGGCTTAGCAGCTCCCCAGGTAGGAATTTTAAGACAAATAGTGGTTATTGATACAGAGGAGGAGATTTTAGAACTTATAAATCCTGAAATAATAAAAACAGAAGGAGAACAGATAAATGTTGAAGGATGTTTATCCTGTCCAGGAGTTTGGGGATATGTGAAAAGGCCGGATACTGTTACAATAAGGGCTTATGACAGAAATGGAAATCTATATGAGATGACGGGCAAGGATTTGCTTGCAAGAGCATTTTGTCATGAAATAGATCATTTATATGGAGTTTTATTTACTGATAAAGTTATAGAATATTATTATCCCGAAGAAAAATCAGATGATAATAAATAAATATTTTTAAAAAATGAGGTGTGATTTTGAACATAGTATTTATGGGAACTCCTGATTTTGCGGCTGAAAGTTTAAGAGCGCTTTTGAAAAATGATTATAATATTTCAGCAGTGTTTTGTCAGCCTGATAAAAAGCAGGGAAGAGGTATGAAAATAGCTGAATGTGATGTAAAGAAAATCGCTTTACAGAATAATCTGAAAGTGTATCAACCCGTTACTTTAAGGGATAATATTCAAGTTGACATAATAAAAACGCTTAATCCTGATATAATAGTTGTCGTAGCTTACGGAAAAATACTTCCGGAAAGTATTTTAAGTATTCCAAAATACGGCTGTATAAATGTTCACGGTTCACTTCTTCCTAAATACAGAGGAGCAGCTCCTATTCAGTGGTCTGTTATTAACGGTGAAAAAGAAACCGGCATTACTACAATGTTTATGGACAAGGGACTTGATACAGGAGATATAATACTGCAGGAAAAAATTTCGATAGGTGAAAATGAAACTTCTGAAGAACTTTTTGACAGAATGATGGTTTTGGGCGGAGAAGTTTTGATAAATACATTAAAGCTGTTTGAAAATGGAGAAGTTATCAGGAAAAAACAGTCTGAAGATAAAGCTACTTATGCTTCGTTATTATCTAAAGAGATGGGACATATTGATTTTAATAAATCTGCTAAAGAAGTGCATAATCTTATAAGAGGATTATATTCATGGCCTTGCGCATATTCTTTACTAAATGGTAAAAGATTCAAAATATTAAGTTCAAAAATTATTGCTAATATAGATGGTAAACCGGGAGAAGTAATTTTTTCCGATAAAAAAAACGGTTTTGTGGTTTCTTGCGGCGATAATTGCGGTATTAGCATTGAAAAACTGCAGTTTGACGGAAAAAAAGCTATGGATATAAAAGATTTTTTTGTCGGAAATACTATTTCAAAGGGAACAATTTTAGAATAAAAAAGAGGTAATGTTATGTTTGGATATTACGGTTTCGGACCTTTTATGATTGATTATTGGTATATAATTTTAGTTATTCCAGCAGTAATTTTTTCTGTTTGGTGCAGCGCTAATGTAAACAGTACTTTTTCAAAGTATTCAAAACTTCAAAGTCATGCAAATATGACAGGAGCGCAGGTTGCGGAAGAAATTTTAAGAAATAACGGAATTTATGACGTTGAGATTTTAAAAGGTCGCGGAAAGCTTACGGATCATTATGATCCGAGAAAAAAAGTTTTGGTGTTATCTGAAACTGTTTATGACAAAACTGATGTTGCGGCGCTTGGAGTGGCGGCTCACGAAGTAGGACATGCAATACAGCATAATACCGGTTACAGTTTTCTAAAGCTTAGAAACTCTATAGTGGGAATAACTAATTTTGCATCAAGTATATCTCCTGTTTTTTTAATTTTGGGTCTTTTTTCAGGAAGCAGTATAATTATAAATATAGCTATAGTACTTTTTGCAGCTGCCGTAGTATTTCAGCTTATAACTTTACCTGTTGAATTTGATGCAAGCAAAAGAGCGCTTGCAAATCTTGAAGGCAGCGGTATATTGCAGCAAGATGAAGTGCAAAGTTCTAAAAAGGTTCTTAATGCAGCGGCTATGACTTATGTTGCCGGACTTATTGTTGCACTTGCAAGCTTTTTGAGAATACTGTTTATTTTCGGCGGAAGAAGAGATGATTGAAGTTACAAAGTCTCGTGAAGCGGCTTATAAAATTTTATATAAGGTTTTTTCTGAAAATGCTTTTGTGAATTTATCACAGAAAAACGAAATATCAAAACTAGATAAAAAAGAGGATAAGGCTCTTTGTCATGAAATAGTTTTCGGAGTTTTGCAGAATATTTTTTATTTGGATTTTGTAATAAGTTGTTTTTCAAAAATAAAGCTAAAAAAACTGTCTTTGCCTGTTCTTACAATATTGAGAATAAGTTTATATCAGCTGTATTTTTTAGAAAAAATTCCGCAAAGCGCCGCAGTTAATGAAGGAGTTCTGCTTTCAAAAAAATATGCATATAAATCATCGTCTTTTGTAAATGCGGTTTTAAGAGCTTCATCCGAAAAGGAAAAAGTTTTTTCAAAAATGAAAAACTTGACTTATAAAGATAAAATATCCATAAAGTATTCTGTTCCTTTATGGATGATAGATATTTTTATAAATGATTACGGAAAAGATAATGCTGAGAAAATCTGCAAGTCCTTTTCGATTAGGAAAAGAAATACAGTAAGGATAAATTCTATAAAAAATAATATTACGGGATTTGTAAATGCGGTTTCGGAGCTTCCTTTTTCGGCTTTTTTTGATATAGATGAAAATACTCCTGAGAGGATAAAAAACGGTGATTTTCACGTACAGGGATTATCTTCACAGCTTTGTGTAGACGTCTTTAATCCGAAGGAAAATCAAACCGTGCTTGACGCTTGCAGCGCTCCGGGCGGAAAAAGTTTTACGTCTGCTCAGTATATGAAAAATAAAGGTGAGATTTTTTCCTGTGATGTTTTTGAACATAAAATTCAGCTTATAAAAAACGGCGCTTCAAATTTAAATATAGAAATAATAAAAGCCGTAAAAAAAGATATGTCCGTTTTTTATGAGGATTATGTAAATAAGTTTGATAAGGTACTTTGCGATGTACCTTGTTCGGGTTTTGGAATAATAAATAAAAAACCGGATATAATTTTTAAGAAAAGAGAATCTGTTGATGAAATTATAAAATTATCGGAAAACATACTTGAAAATTGTTCTTATTATGTAAAACAAGGAGGAGAACTGGTCTTTTCTACTTGTACTTTAAATAAAGAAGAAAATGATAACGCTGTAAAAAGATTTATTGAAAAACACAATGAATTTATTGTTTTGCCGATAAAAAGATATAATTATGAAAATTTTATATACGGTGAATGGGGACTTACGATTTTGCCGGATGAGTGTTTTGATGGATTTTTTATATCCAAGATGATTAAAAGGTGAATTTATGAAAACAGACTTGAAATCATTAAGCTATGAAAAGCTTGAAGAATATTTAAAAGTTAATTATGATGTACCTAAATATAAAACGAAACAAATTTTTAAATGGCTTTATAAAGGAATTGAATCTTTTGATGAAATGACGGATATATCAAAAGAATTGAGAGCACAGCTTAATGAAAAAACATACATAAATGTATTACAAATACAAAGAAAACTTGTTTCAAAAATTGACGGAACAACAAAATATTTATTTAAGTTAAAAGACGGAGAGTATGTGGAATCCGTCGTAATGAAATATAAACACGGAAATTCTATCTGCATTTCAACTCAAGTGGGATGTAAGATGAAATGTGATTTCTGCGCTTCTGCTATAAACGGTTTTAAAAGAAATTTGACGGCGTCTGAAATAATTGATCAGATAATTTTTGCGCAAAAAGATTTGGGAGAAAGAATAAGTAATGTTGTATTAATGGGAATAGGTGAACCGCTTGATAATTTTGAGAATGTTCTTACATTTTTAAAAAATGTAAATAATCCTGACGGACTTAATATTTCCCACAGACATATTTCTCTTTCCACCTGTGGACTTACAGATAAAATAGATAGATTAGCGGATCTTGATATGCAGATTACTTTATCTGTTTCTCTTCATGCTCCAAATGACGAAATAAGAAATAAAATAATGCCCGTATCATTAAAATATCCTTATAATGAGCTTATAGAATGCTGTAAAAAATATTTTGAAAAAACAAAAAGAAGGATATCTTTTGAATATATTTTAATTGATGACTTGAATGATTCCAAAGAATGTGCTAAAATGCTATCTGACAAGTTATGTGATTTTCCATGTCATGTAAATTTAATTCCTGCAAATTCCGTCAGGGAAAAAAGTCATAAAAAAAGTTCACGTGAAAAAGTGATGGAATTTCAGGATGAACTATTAAAAAATAATATAAACGCTACCGTAAGAAGAACATTGGGCTCAGATATTAATGCTTCCTGCGGTCAGCTGAGAAACAATGAGAATCCTGTTAAATGATTATGAAGGGATGGGATTGATTGAAAATTATAGGTAAAACAGACAAAGGAATTCAAAGAAACAAAAACCAAGACAATTTATTTTTCAAAATGCTTGATGAAAATACTTCCCTAACCATAGTTTGCGACGGAATGGGGGGCGCAAAGGGAGGACTTACGGCAAGCACAATGGCTGTTAATGAAATAAGCGGTTATATAATTGAAAATTACAGTGATTTGTTAAGCGATGATGAAATAAAAAAGATTATTTTAGATGCTGTGACTAACGCTAACAAATTGATATATGAAAAAGCTGTTGAAAATGAATTTTTAAAGGGTATGGGAACTACCACGGTTTGTTCTTTAAATAAAAAAAATCGCGCTTATATTGCCAGCGTGGGAGACAGCCGCGGTTATAAAATAACACAAAATACTATAATGCAGATAACAAAAGATCATTCTTTTGTTCAGGAAATGGTTGATTTGGGACAGCTTTCGAAAAACGAGGCAAAGGAACATCCGAAAAAAAATATAATTACAAGAGCTATTGGAGTTGAAGCTGAAATAAAAATTGATTATTTTACTAGAGATTTTGCCGTAAATGATAAACTTCTTATTTGCAGTGATGGACTTTCAAATATGGTAGACGATTTAATTATTTTAAAGATTGTTAATGAAGATTTTGATAATTGCTGTACAAGGTTAATTCAAGAGGCCAATAATAAAGGCGGACTTGATAATATAACAATAACCGCAGTTTTGTTTGAATAGAAAGGAGTGGGGAAGCTTTGGATAGATATATCGGAAAAATACTAAATAACAGATATGAAATAACTGATATAATAGGCGTAGGAGGTATGGCTGTCGTTTATAAAGCAAATGACAGACTTATAGGACGTCCCGTTGCAGTTAAAATTTTAAAGGATGAATATATTAACGATGCGCAGTTTAAAAGAAGATTTTACAATGAATCCCGTGCTATAGCTATGCTTTCGCACGTAAATATTGTAGATGTATATGATGTTTGTCTTGAAGACGATATACAGTATATTGTTATGGAGCTAGTAGATGGAATTACTTTAAAGGAGTATATTTCACATGAAAAAATCGTTCCTTGGAAAACTGCAGTCAATTTAACGATACAAATACTTAATGCTTTAAATCATGCTCATGAACGTGGAATAATTCACAGAGATATTAAACCGCACAATATTATGCTTTTAAAAGACGGAACTATTAAAGTAACGGATTTTGGAATAGCTCGTGTTGCAAGATTTGAAACTCAGACTATTTCGGATAAAACAATAGGTTCAGTACATTATATAAGTCCTGAACAGGCAAAAGGCGGAAAAATAGATGCAAAAGCTGATATTTATTCTGTCGGAGTTATGCTTTATGAAATGCTTACGGGAACTCTTCCCTTTACAGGAGAAAATCCTGTTTCCGTTGCGCTTATGCAAGTACAGGAAAAACCTAAAAAATTGACTGAATTAAATAAAGATATTCCTTTGGGACTTGAACAGATTACTTTAAAGGCAATGGAAAAAGATTCTGAAAAAAGATATCAAAGTACTGCTCTTATGCTTGAAGATATGCAGAAGATTATGCTTGATCCTGGTTATACTATTGATTATCAGTACGATAATATTGTTACTGACAGTGATCCTACAATTCATATGGAAAAAATTCCTGAGGAAACAGCTATGGATAAAAATACTAAGAAAAAAAGATCTTTTCCTGCAGTTGCCGGGGTAATTTCTGCACTGCTTGTAATTTTGGCATTGCTCGGAGTGTACGCTTTGTTTAGTTCCGGGGTTTTTGGAAGTAAAAATGTAAAAATGATTACGGTTCCAGACTTAGTTGGAGAAAATTTTACCGAAGCGCAGACTAATAATCCTAAATTAAAACTTGTAAAATTTAAAGAAGTAGTTTCCGATACTTACGAAGAAGGTGAAATTGTTTCTCAGGAAATTCCTTTCAGTTCTTCCGTAAAAGAAAATACGGAAATTAAAGTAGTTGTTAGTCTTGGAACACAGACCAAAACTACAAAAATGCCGGATGTTGTAAATATCAGCTTAAATAAAGCTATTGCTGCTTTGCAAAATTCCGATATTCAATTTACGATTGAAGAGGAAAATTCTGAAACAGTGCCTAAAGATTATATTATAAGAACAAATCCCGGTGAGGGAGAAGAAGTAGATACGGGCAAAACGGTTACGATTTATGTAAGCAAAGGGCCCGAAACTAAGAAAGTTAAAGTTACAAATGTTGTCGGAATGACAAAAGCGGCGGCTCAGAAAGAAATTGAAAGAATCGGTTTAAAAGTCGGAGATGTTTCTACAGATTATGATGAAAGCAAAGAAGACGGAGTTGTATTAAGTCAAAGTCCGGGAAATAATACTGAGGTTGACGCCGGCTCTGAAGTGAGTATTGTAGTAAATGATAAAAGCGATATTGTTG